>DAOUEN010000075.1:0-41891 GCA_034430415.1 Dehalococcoidia bacterium | reverse complement strand
GACCCCAGGCCAGGAGGAGGATATCGAAAGAATCCTGGAAGAAGCCAGAAGCTACTACAAGGAGCGTGGCCTGATCCCGGACGACGAAATGGCAACCTACAGAAACAGCATGAAGTCCCCTAACTATCCCTACGAATAGTGTCCCCTTCTCAGCCCGGAAGACATGCTCCGCGGTCGTGTCCCGAGAGTGCAGGCGACCAAGCCTTATGCAGAAGGAATGTCTAAAGAATGAAGCTTGAAGACGTAAGAAACGTGGCAGTCATCGGCGCCGGTATTATGGGGCACGGTATTGCCCAGGTTTTCGCCCTGGGTGGCTACCGGGTCACGCTGAACGACCTCGATGAGACCGTCCTTGGCAACGCCCTTGGCCGCCTCAAGACCAACCTTGGAACATTCGCCGAGAACGGCCTCATCTCCCAGGACGAAATCCCCAACACGCTCTTGAGGATAGCTCCCGTCACCGATTTGCGCGAAGCCGTGTGTGACGCCGACTTCGTCGTCGAAGCGGTTGTTGAGGATATCGAGCTGAAGAGGAAGCTCTTCAATCAACTTGATGAGTTCTGTCCCGCCAGGACCATCCTGGCAAGCAATAGCTCGTCGCTGCTCATCAGCGATTTCGCCTCCGGAACCAGAAGACAGGACAAGGTTGTCCTCACTCACTGGTTCAACCCACCCCACATCGTGCCCACGGTGGAAATCATCAAAGGCCACAGAACATCCGACGAGACTGTCGACCTAGTCTATGCCTTGCTCAAGAAGGTAAGAAAGCTGCCCGTAAAGATAGCAAAAGAAATTCCCGGCTATCTGGTCAACCGAATACAGTTGGCCATGGCACGGGAGGTCTGGCACTTGTGGGAACAGGGCGTAGCCAGTGCCGAGGATATCGATATTGCCGTCAAAGGGAGCTTCGGCTTCCGGTTGGCCAGCATAGGCCCGCTGCTGACCAACGATTTAGGGGGAAATGACACCAACTACGCGGTAGCGAAATATCTCTTTCCGCTGATTAATGATTCACACGAGCCACCGCCCGCTTTTGCCAGAATGGTGCAGGCAGGCAATCTGGGTGCGAAGACGGGAAAGGGATTCTTCGACTACAGCAAGGAAGAGTGGAATAGGATGGTGAAGAAGAGGGACCAGGAGTTCCTGCAGCGTCTCAAGGCGTTATACTGGTCAGAGTAAAACCAGGAGGAGGGTAAGACACATGAAGGTTCTCGTTACTGGAGGAACCGGCTTCATCGGGGCCGAGCTGGCCCGCACTCTGGTGGAGAGGGGCGAAGACGTCGTTCTCTTCCACGTCACTCCCACCACCCCTCGAATCGATGACATCCGGCACAAGGTGACGGTAGTCCAGGGAAACCTAGCCTACTGGCCGGAGGTCTTCAACGTGATCAAGGACTACGGCATTGAGGGCATATTCCATCTGGGGTCGATGCTCAGTGTCCCTTCCAACGCCAACCCCTGGGCTTCTTTCCAGGCAAATGTGGTCGGGACAATGCACGTACTGGAAGGCGCCCGCTTGTTCGGTGTCAGCAAAGTCGCATTCACCAGCACCTTGGCCACCTATGGTCTGGACTGCCCACCTGTCATCACGGACGCCACAATCCAGCGACCTACCACGATGTACGGCTGCGGCAAGCTCTACTGCGAATGCCTGGGAAGGTTCTACCGCTCGAAGTTCGGACTGGACTTCAGGTCGCTGCGCCTTCCTGCGGTCGTTGGTCCCGGCGCCAAGGTCAAACACGTTTCACAGTACAATGCCTGGATGATCGAATACGCCGCCCTGGGCAAGCCCTTCACCTGCTTCGTCACCGAGGACACCAGGTCCCCGGTCATGTACTTCAAGGATGCCGCCAGAGCGGTGGACATGCTGTTCCAGGCACCCAGGGAGCGCATCCAAACCGTAAACTACAACGTCGCCGGAGTCACGCCCAGCCATACGGCGAAGCAGATCGAGCAAGTTATCAGGAAGCATGTCCCTGAAGCCCGGATCAGCTACGAGCCCGAGCCCGACATCATGGAATTCCACCGCACCATGCAGCTGGACGTCTTTGACGACACCAAAGCAAGAGAAGAGTGGGGCTGGCAGCCCTCGTACCCTGACTTCGACACCCTGGTGACGGATTTCATTGAGGAGATCCGAGTCCACCCCGAGCGGTACGGGCTGGCCTAGGGATTTGCAGCCTTGAGCTATCGCGCAACAGATCCAGAGGAGCCTGAGTCATGACCCTCTTCGGCCACCCCAGGGCTGAAGGTCCCACAGAGCTGCGTCCGCCATCGCCAGTGAAAAAGGACCTGACCCGATTCTTTGAGCCTGACAGCGTTGCCATCATCGGAGCTTCCTCTACTCCCGGCAAACCCGGACACGAGGTGATTCGGAACCTCCTGGCCAACGACTATGCCGGCAAGGTATACCTGGTCAACCCCAAGGGTGGCCGGATCCTCGGCATCCCGGTACACACGTCAATCGCCGACCTGCCGCATGGCATCGACCAGGCAATCATCATAGTGCCGGCAGGAGTCACCAACCAGACAGTGAGAGAATGCGCCGCTAAGGGCATCAAGACTATTGTTCTCGCCGCCGGGGGATTTTCGGAGGTCGACCAGGCAGGGGAGGAATTACAGCGGCAGCTCACAGAAACCATCGCTGAAACCGGCATCCATGTCATCGGCCCCAATACGTCAGGGCATACTTCCACACCACACAATTTCACCTCCAGCTTCTTCCCCTTGGGCAAGATCCCGCGAGGCAACATCTCCTATATCGCCCAGACTGGCAACTTCGCCACCCACACCATGCGCTATATCGCCACAGGAGAGAATTTCGGCGTCGCCAGGGTGGTCGGACTGGGCAACAAAATAGACCTGGATGAGTGTGACATATTGGAGTACTATGCCGAGGACCTCGAGACCAGGGCGATATTCATATACCTGGAGAGCTTCAAGAGACCCAGGCGTTTCATCGAGATTGCCACTGAACTGACGCGCCGCAAGCCGGTCTTCCTTCTCAAGGGCGGAAGTACCAGGGAAGGCTCGCAAGCTGCGGTGGCCCACACCGCAGCGCTGGCATCAGACGAACAGATCGTCCAGGGGGCCCTGAGACAGGCAGGGGTTACTCAGCTATACAACTACTCTCACCTGTTCCTCGTCGCCAAGGCCCTGGATCTTATGCCTCTACCCACAGGGAATAGAGTGAGCTTTCTGGCTCCCTCGGGCGCCATGCTCGTTGTCCTGACAGACCTCTGCCGCCAGCGCTGGGGCCTCGACATCCCCGAGCTTCAAGAGACAACCCTACAACACTTGCAGGAGATTAGTGCATCCTGGATACGAATGCGGAACCCGGTGGATATCTGGGCCTCAGCCACAATACACGGCGTCGAATACAGCCACAGAGAGGCTATAGAAGCGCTTATGAAAGACCCCAGCATCGATGCCATTGTGCCCATTCTCGTGCTTGTGGATGAGCTGGGGGTTCCTCCCCTGGACTTCATCGTGAAGCTGGTCAATGCCTATCCCGAGAAGCCCCTCTACGTCACTTTCACCGGCATGAAGAACCACATGGAGGCAGCCAAGGCCTTCCTCGAACCGAGGGGCATCCCCACGTTTCCTCTCATTGAAGAGCCGTTCGAGGTGCTCTCCATCCTCAACCGGTGCCGCCAGAACATGGAGCGGCCCCGGTGATTCCCTTTCACACACGAGGAACCACTTTGAGTTTATTTGCAGTCTAGGAGGTACAGAGCTAATGAAGATAACCAGCATCAAGACCTACATCTACCACCCCACATGGAACTGGCTCTTTTTGAAAATGGAAACGGATGAGGGCGTCTATGGCTGGGGGGAAGCTACTACGCAGGGACAGGAAAAGGACGTCGAAGCCTGCATTCACAACCTTGCCGACTACCTGGTAGGGAAGGACCCCCGAAATATCGAACTGCACTGGAGCACGATGCTCCGCAACAGCTACTGGCGACCGAGCTTCATCGTCAGCAGCGCCATGAGCGGGCTGGACATGGCTATGTGGGACATCCTGGGGAAGACCCTTGGCGCACCCGTGTATACCCTGCTGGGTGGTCCGTGCCGCGACCGCATCAGGGTGTATCACAACGGCTGGTGGTTTCCTGCCAAACGCACTGACGACTACATCTGGCTCGCCGAGAGAGAGGTCAAGGAAAGAGGGGCCAGAGCACTTAAGTGGGATCCCTTCTGGGGCTGCGACGTCTTCACCTCCACGCGAGATGACATTCATGCCGTCCTGGAGAACGTCAGGCAGGTGCGCAGAGCTGTGGGGGATGACGTCGAACTGATGATCGATGTCCACTCCCGGCTGAGCACCAATACGGCTATCAGGTTTGTACATGCCGTCGAGGAGCTAGAGCCCTCCTGGTACGAGGAGCCACTTCCCACCGACGCCAGCGTGGAAGACCTGGCTATGGTAGCCTCCTCCACCGACATCCCGGTAGTTGTTGGCGAGAGGGTCTCCACCCGCTGGTGTTTCAGAGACATATTCGACAAACGCGCCGCAGCACTGATCAACCCCGATCCCTGTCATGCCGGCGGCATCTCTGAGATGAAGAAGATCGCCGACATGGCCCATGCTTACTATGTGGGCGTTACTCCCCACAGCGCGGGTGGGCCGGTTATGGTCGCTGCCAACCTGCACGTTGAAGCCTGCATACCGAACTTCACCATCCACGAGTTCTTCTCCGTTGACCCACCTTACTACAAGGAGATCCTCAAAGAGCCTTTCCCTGCTCTGAAAGACGAATGCATTGAGCTGCCCACCCGGCCAGGCCTGGGGGTGGACCTCATCGAGGAGGCGTTATCCAGCCGTCCCTACGTGTATCACGACCTCAGCAGCTTCTGGGACACTCCACAGGTGCCCGCAGGTAAGCTGGATACACAGTCCTAGCAGCGCAAGTGTCAGCCTGGATATCAACAAGCACAAGTGGAGCTACAAACTCCTTTCCAACTCGTACTCCTCAACAGGAGGACTTGCCATACTGTTCGGCAATCTTGCCCCCGAAAGCGCGGTAGCAAAGAGCGAAGCCATGACGCCGGAGCAGCGGGGCATTCGTAGAGTGAACGTTCTCGTAGGCGGCTTGGCCTGCTAGCCAAGCCGCCTACGAGATTGCCGGGTACTGGCATAGCCGAGGCAATAGCCCACCTGCAGCCTCCGGGTGTGAACATCTGGCTCATCTGCGAGGTAACCATCGACCCTTTTTGTCGTCAAAGCGCGGCTTTGCTATAATACTGTCTTCGTGCCGCATAGAGCTTCACAGAGACCTTAGCGAATAGAAGTGAACGTGTTCCAGATGACCAAGGCGGTCAACGACTTCGGTTGGTACGAATAACATACTTCGCAAGAAAGGAGCAATAGTGGCAACACCGGAAAGAACACAAGAACTGCTGAAAGGACTCCATGACGCGGTGGTGGAGTTTGAAGAGGAGAAGACCATCGAGCTGAGCAAGGCCGCGGTGGAAGAAGGCGTCGACGCCTACGATGCCATTATGAAAGGGCTAGCCTGGGGGATGGAGACGGTGGGAGGCCTGTATGCCAGGCAAGAGTACTTCGTTCCAGAACTCCTGCTCTGCGCCGACTCGCTCTACGCCGGGCTGGAGGTCCTGCGGCCTCATCTGAAGAAAAGCGACGCCGCCAAGACTGAAAAGAAGATAATACTGGGTGTCGTCGAGGGAGACATTCACGATATTGGCAAGAACCTTGTCAAGGTGATGTTTGATGCGGCGGGATGGGAGGTACTCGACCTGGGAAACGATGTCCAGATCGATAGATTTGCGCAGGAACAACAGAGGACAGGAGCAAACGTGGTGGGACTGTCCGCCCTGATGACAACAAGCATGCTGGCTATGCCGAGAATCATAAAGATGGTTAAGTCCCAGAACCCCAACGTAGCCGTCATGGTGGGAGGAGCCCCGATAACAAGAGAGATAGCCACAAGCTATGGCGCCGACGGATATGCCGACAACGCCGGCGAGGCAGTCGCCGAGGCAGACAGAATACTCAAGACGCTGAGAGACAGCTAGGCAGGCCACAAGAGAAACACAGGCCAAGGCCGATGGAGCATGAGTATCGATGACTTCCCAAGATAGCGTAATTCACCAGAACAGGGTGGAGGCCCTTCTCAAGGGAGAAAAGGTGGACCAGGTCCCGCTCTTCCACTTCATCATAGGCTTCTGCGCCCGCAACGTCGGCTACTCTGTTGCCGATATGTACCGTGATCCAGAGAAGAGCTTCATGGCCCAGCTGTGGACATTCGAGCAATACGGAGTCGACGGCGGGCCGGACTACGGCTATGCTTCATACGGAGGATGGGAATTCGGAGGGGAAATCAAGTTTCCCAGCAGCGAGTGGCAACAGGCCCCCTCGCATGTCGGTTTTCCGGTGAACTCGGAGGAAGACCTTGCCAGGTTGGAGATGCCCGACGTCAGAACCGCGGGGTCGCTCCCGCTGGCCATGGAGTTCTCCAGGCTGCAGGATAAGTTCAACAAACCCATCTCGGTCGTCCTGGGAGGCAACTTCAGCATTGCCGGGAATATTTGCCCCGTGGGAACCCTTTGCCGCTGGATGCTGAAGAAGCCGGAAGCTGCCCACAGGCTTCTTCGCATCGCCACCGACCATCTGGTGGAAGTAGTCCAGTACTGGGCCGATTCCTTCGGCGTAGAGCGGGTGATACCCAACCTGTGGGAGCCGGTAGCAGCCAACAACATCATCTCCCCCAGGCAATTCGAGCAGTTCGCCCTCCCCTACATCAAAGAGGCCAACGAAAGGATGCTGGCTATGGGCATCAAGCACATCCTGTACCACATATGCGGCGAACAGAACATGAACCTGCCGCATTGGGCCAAGATCCCTATGGGTAACCCCGGCCTGGTGACCTTCGGTCACGAGGTGGATCTGAACACTGCCATCAACTACTTCGGCGATAGCTGCCTCATACTCGGCAACGTCGAACCGGCCATTATTCAGAATGGCACTCACCAGCAGGTATATGACCTCTGCCGACAGTGTATCGAGAAAGCCAAGCACGCGCCGCGGGGCTTCATGCTTATGTCCGGGTGCGAAATTCCACCGATGTCTCCTCCGTACAACGTGTACATGATGAAAAAGGCGATCGATGACTTCGGTCACTACAGTTGAACTCGGCCCGCGGCCGCATGCCCCAGGCACAGCGACAGGGCTGAGCCATCATCACGGCCTGCCTCCTGTCCGTCCTGGGGCAAACACTGAACCGTCACATGACAAGAGTAACAGTTGACCCCGGAATTTGTGGTTTCCCCACTAGCATAGAAGTCACCAAGCTTTCTCCCAGGAAGGTGAAAGTGGATATCTCCAGCGACTGTGAAATGGTAGCCTCGCTGGGTTCCCAGTTGAGCGAGCTCGACTCGCGCGATGCCCTGAGATCGCACGGCCGCTCGGCAGTCTATGAATGCGCTTTTCGGCAGCTCAAGCACGTCGCCTGCCCTGTTCCCACAGCCATTCTCAAGACAATTGAAGTCGAGCTCGGCGCTGCCCTCCCCAGGGATGTATCGATCCGCTTCGAGTCCCACGACCATACGTGAACATCCTCACCCCGACTGCGAGCTCACGGGGCCCCATGCCAGCAGCGCTTGAGGGTCTGTCTTTCCGGCCATGGCGGAGACGGCAAAGCAAGCACTGCCAAGACGCAGGCGAACCTGCTTCACCCCGAACCCAAAGGACGATATAATGACCTACTCAAAGGAGCGCGCGCCAGCATGAAAGATAAGCCTCGGCATTATGTAAAGAGTATCAGCACGCCTGACACCAGTGAGGAGCACAATAAGTCCTTCTATATTGATTTCGAACCTGTAGGCCGGCGGGGACAGTGCCCCGTCGGACAGTCCCTCCTCGACTCTGCGCAGCAGCTAGGTGTGGGACTGGCCAGCCTGTGTGGGGGGCACGGGACCTGCGGGTCATGCAAAGTCCAGATCATAGACGGTACTATCTCAAAGCCAACCTCGGTCGAACAAGAGCAGCTCTCGCCTCAGGAACTGAAAGAGGGCTACCGCCTGGCGTGCCAGGCCTATCCGACCAGCGACTGCAGACTGCGGGTGCCAGAGGAATCGATGAGCACCCCCCAGCGGACCCAGGTGGAAGGACTAGCCATCAACGTTAGCCCTGAGCCACCTGTTCGCGCCTATCGCCTGGATTTGCATGCGCCCTCCCTATCGGACCTGCAGGGAGACGCGGACCGCTTGCTGGAAGCGCTGCAGCAGCAACACCAGGTCCCCTGCCCCAGTATGGACGTTGACGTCCTTCGGGCCATCTCACCTCAACTCAGGTTGTGGGGCTGGCAGACCCAAGCCTCGGTACGAGAAGATGAAATAGTAGCCCTCGCCCCCTGGCCCGGTCGCCAGTTGGGACTGGCCGTCGACGTTGGCACTACCAAGGTAGCCGCCTATCTGGTCGACTTGAGCGACGGCCACACCCTGGCCGCCGAAGGGATCATGAATCCGCAAATCAGCTACGGGGAGGACGTTGTCACTCGCATCTCGCGCGTCCAGGGCTCGGCGTCCGAGGGCGCCCAGATGCGCCAGCTCATCGTCGAGGCGCTGGGGAAGCTCACCGCGGACCTGTGTCAGAAGGTCGATGCCGTCATGGAGGAAATAGTCGAGGCAGTGATAGTAGGCAACACAGCCATGCATCATCTGCTCCTGGGCTTGCCGGTGGACCAACTGGCTCGCGCCCCCTTTGTTCCAGCGGTCCGCAAGGCTCTCGACGTCAAGGCCCGTGACGTGGGCCTCCATATCGCTCCGGGAGCCTACATACACCTGCTGCCCAATATAGCTGCCTTCGTGGGCGCAGACCACGTAGCCATGCTGCTGGCCACAGAGGTCAGCCAGGCTGATGGTCTGGTGGTAGCACTGGACATAGGCACCAACACCGAGGTCTGCCTGGTGAGCGATGGCAAGATGACCAGCGTCTCCTGTGCTTCTGGGCCTGCTTTCGAAGGAGGACACATCAAGCATGGGATGCGGGCTGCCAGTGGCGCTATAGAGAGGCTGCAACTCGCCGGTGATACTATAAACTACCAGACGATCAACGGTGCACCACCGGTCGGCATTTGTGGCTCTGGTATCCTGGACACCCTGGCCCAGCTCCGTCTGAATGGAGTGATAGATGAGAAAGGCAGGATGACGGATGACCACCCCCGAATTCGCAGCCGTGAAGGTCTGCGGGAGTTCGTGATAGTCAGCGAAAAGGAGCAGGATGGACATCCAGCCATTACCATCACGCAGAAGGATGTCAGGGAACTACAACTGGCCACAGGAGCTATCCACACGGGCATTCAGGTGCTCCTTGAGACATCAGGCCACTCCACGGGCGAGATTGCGCAGGTCGTCATCGCCGGAGCCTTTGGCACCTACATAGACGTTGCCAGCGCGATAGCCATAGGCATGCTGCCTTCGCTGCCCTTGCATCGCTTCCAGCAGGTGGGAAACGCTGCCGGAACAGGAGCCAGGCTGGCTCTCGTCTCGTGCAGCAAGCGGTCAGAGGCCCAAGCCATAGCCCGCCGCATCGGTTACATCGAGTTGGCTGCAGTGCCTCAATTCATGCAGGCCTTTACCGAAGCACTGTACATACGAGCATATGAGTAGATCAAGGAGGACACCAGCATGGAAACCGTAGTGTCAAGCACAACAAGACAGGTGGTCATAAGCGACGCCCGGCCCACGGTGCTCATAGGCGAGCGCATCAATCCCACCGGCAAGAAGAAGCTCGCGGAGGCACTGCGGGCTGGCGATCTGGAGATAGTAAGGCAGGAGGCCCTGGACCAGGTGCAAGCCAAGGCAGATATCCTGGACGTCAACGTGGGAACCACCGGAGTCGATGAGGTGGCTCTATTGCCTCAGGCCGTACGGGCAGTGATGGACACAGTAGACGTGCCGCTTTGCATCGACAGCAGCAACCCCAGGGCTCTGGCAGCAGCCCTCAAGACGTATCGGGGCAAGGCCTTAATCAACTCCGTCACCGGGCAGGACGAGTCCCTGAACGAGGTCCTGCCTGTGGTCAAGGAATACCAGGCAGCAGTCATAGGCCTGACGATGGACGAAGAGGGCATACCGAAAAGCACAGACAGACGGGTATCCATTGCTCACAAGATCATAGAACGAGCGGAGGCGATAGGCATCCCTCCCGAGGATGTCATAATAGATTGCCTAAACATGCCAGCGGCAGCGGATAGCCAGGCGAGCCTGACTGTAATCCAGGCTATCGGGAGGATTAAGGCCGAGCTGGGAGTGAACATGACTCTGGGAGCCAGCAATATCTCTTTTGGCTTGCCCGACCGAACCCTGCTCAACAGCGCCTTCCTGGCAATGGTCATCCAACTGGGGGTAACCTGCCCCGTGGTGGATGTGGCCAAGGTGCGCTCATTTGTTCTCGCCACCGATGCGTTGCTCGGTCGCGACACCTATATGAAGCGGTACATCCAGGCTTACAGGGAGCAGAGCAAATAGCGGCCCGCGTTCTTGCAACCGTCTCTGCGAGCTTCTATAATATGAAGGCCGTTCAGAGGGAACCGATACGGCAAATGGGCTCTGTCAGGGAAACACTAAAGCGTTCAGATCTCTTCTGCGGGCTGACCGATCAACAACTGGATAGGTTGCTTCCGCTTTGCCGGGAGGAGGTCTACGAAGCCAGCGTGGTTGCCTTCCCTGAGGGGCAGCCCTGCGACACCATCTACATCGTCCACTGGGGCAAGGTAGCCCTGGAGATGGACCTGCGAATCAGCCGGGCCGCAGAGGAAAGCGCCACTTATGCCGTCGTAACCGAAAACGGGAGTCTCTGTTGCTCTGGCCTGATAGACCTTTGCATCCTTAATGACACAGGCCGCACTCTAGAAAGGACTGGTCTCATTGCTCTGGACACCGCAGAGCTCAAGCAGTTGCTCGAAGACGCCCCCGACATGAGGTGCAAGATTATGGGCAACCTCGCCGCGGTGATCTTCTCAAGGCTGGCACACACCAGAGACACGCTCGGACACGTGCTGTCGGTGGTTTTCCACGACCTCAAGGCTCCCCTGGCCGCAACGGAAAGCTACCTTCGCGTTATGCTCGGAGGCTTCGCCGGGGATCTCAGCGACGACCAGAGAGACATGCTGCAGAGAAGCAGCACCAGGCTCTCGGAACTCCTCAATGTAATAAGTCATATGACCGATGTGTCCCGAGTCGAGGCCAGAGACCTGGTCATGACCACGGTCTCCCTGGCGCAGGTGGTATCGCAGTCTGTTGACGCCATGCAGCCGCTAGCCAGAGAGAAGGGCTTGCTACTTCAAGCCGACATACCCGATCACCTGCCGCTCATCCAGGGATACCACGAACAACTCAAACAGGTGCTTGCCAACCTGATATCCAACGGGATCAAGTTCACTCCCGCCGGAGGCATGGTGACGGTGAGAGTAATCGACAGGGCGGAGTACGTTGAGACTCAGGTGAGGGACACCGGAATTGGCATTCCCCCCGAGGAGTTGCCCAAGATATTCGATGACTTCTACCGCGGCCTCGACCTGGTTGAGAAAGGGGCGGGCATGGGATTATCAATAGCCAAGAGGGTAGTCGAAGCTCACCACGGCCACATATGGGCAACAAGCCCTTGCCCCGACACTGGCAAGGGAAGTCAATTCGTTTTCTCCCTACCCAGGGACCTGAAGGAAGCGCACGAGAAATAGATGGCCAAGATCCTCGTAGTCGATGACGACCCTGACATTCAGATAGCGCTGAAGAGCATATTGGAGGGCAGCGACCACCAGGTCGTTGCCGCATATGACGGAGACGAAGGTTTGCGAAAGGTAGTTGAGGAGAGGCCTGACTTGATTGTCCTCGACGTCATGATGCCCCGCAAGCACGGATTTGAGGTCTGCCGAGACCTCAAGACAGACCCCACATATCAGTCCTTCGCCCAGATCCCGGTGTTGATGCTGACTGTGTACCCCGACGAGAGGCAGAGGATACATCGCTCCATGCGGAAATGGGACATAGCCGCAGACGACTACATTCAGAAGCCATTCGATCCGCAGGAACTGTTGAGCAGGGTCAAAGATTTGCTCAGTAAGTAACACCAGCCTTGCACACGTGTCTTCTCATAGCGCGACCTCTGCAACTTCGAGAATCGGCCTCGGGCCGATGCCATGTTCCATCACCCCTTTCCTGTCCCAGTTCGAGGCACAACTGCTCTCCGAGAGCGTGTTGATTTCCAATATTGGGCCAAGGTATAATTCCCCGTTTACTGTATGAAGATCGCAGTCAGCGGCAAAGGGGGGGTGGGCAAGACCACTCTGGTGGCTTTCCTTTCCATTGTATTTGCTGAAGCCGGTCGCCCCGTTCTGGCAATAGATGCCGATCCCAACGCAAACCTGGCAACCACTTTCGGCTTTCCCCATTCAGAGAAGATAGTGCCCATATCCAGAATGGATGACCTTATCGAGGAAAGGACAGGAGCAAGACCAGGCCAGATAGCACCCTACTTCAAGCTGAATCCCAAGGTCGACGACTTACCCGACAAGTGCTCTCTGAAGAGCAACGGGGTCAGGATAATGGTCATGGGGCCGATCAAGGCTGCTGGTAGTGGGTGCTATTGCCCCGAAGGGGCGTTGCTTGCCGCCTTGGTGGGTCACCTGCTGCTCAAGGTGAACGAGGTGGTTATCCTGGATATGGAGGCTGGCATAGAGCACCTTACGCGTGGCACCGCCAAGGGAGTGGACAAGCTGCTCATAGCAGTGGAACCAAGCATGAGAAGCGTCACAACGGCCCTCAGGGTGCGGGACCTGGCCCTGGAAATAGGTCTACACAGCATCGGGGCAGTTGGTAACAAGATACGGAATGGAGGCGAAAGGGATTCTCTTATCTCCAGAATGCCAGGCTTCGATTTCCTTGGCTTCATCCCTTACGACGAGGGCCTCGCTCAGGCCGACTTCGCTGGTTCTCCTCTCATTGGCTCCAGCGAGACGGTTCTGAATGAAGTGAGGAATATCGCTGCCCGTCTGGAGAAATTCGACACGCTCACCAACTCAGAAAGGAGGAGACACGCCGCCAGCGTATCGAACGAACACTAACCTGACTTCAATTGAGTCCAACACACGCAAGACGATAATCGAAAGCTGACAAGGAGGTAACTATGCCCTACGACGCTACCACAATGCAGGACTGGCAGATTGCAGAAGCGGCTGAGCCGAATATGCCGCGATCCGATGAGTGGCGTGAAAGGCTCGGTCTGCTCAAAGATGAGATCATTCCCTACGGCAGACTATCCAGGCTGGACTTCATCAAGATCATCGAGCGTCTCAAGGACAAACCGGACGGCAAGTACGTCGAGGTAACCGCCATAACCCCCACACCACTGGGAGAGGGCAAGACAACAACCACAATGGGCATACTGGAGGGCCTGGGCAAGCGGGGCAAGAATGTGGGCGGCTGCATACGTCAGCCCTCGGGCGGGCCAACCATGAACATCAAAGGTACCGCCGCCGGCGGCGGCAACGCTCTGCTCCTTCCCATGACTGAATTCTCCATGGGGCTTACCGGCGACATCAACGACATAATGAACGCTCACAACCTGGCCATGGTGGCGCTCACCGCCAGGATGCAGCACGAACGCAACTATGACGACGAGGAGTTGGCCAAGCGCAGCAGGATGCGTCGGCTGGATATTGACTCCACCCGGGTGGAGATGGGCTGGATTATGGACTTCTGCGCCCAGAGCCTGAGGAGTATCGTCATAGGCCTCGGCGGTCGCATGGACGGTTTCACCATGCAGTCCAAGTTCGGCATCGCCGTGAGCTCCGAACTCATGGCCATGCTCTCCATCGTCAGGGACCTCGCAGACCTGAGAGCGAGGATGGACAACATCACCGTGGCCTTCGACAAGAAGGGCAACGTTGTCAGCACCGGTGACCTCGAGGTCGGCGGCGCCATGACCGCCTGGATGCGCAACACCATCAACCCCACTCTGTGCTGTACCGTGGAGTATCAGCCCTGTATGGTACATGCCGGCCCCTTCGCCAACATCGCCGTAGGGCAATCCTCCATCATCGGCGACCGTCTCGGTCTGAAGATGTTCGACTACCACGTGACCGAGAGCGGCTTCGCCGCAGATATCGGGTTCGAGAAGTTCTGGAACGTCAAGTCACGCTTGAGTGGTCTCAAGCCACACGTGTCGGTGCTCACCACCACTATCAGAGCGCTGAAGATGCACGGCGGAGGACCCAAGGTGGTGGCCGGGCTGCCGTTGCCCGAGTCGTACACCAAGCAAGACCTCGGCCTACTCGAGAAAGGCCTGCCCAACCTGCTGCACCATATCAACACCATCAGGACATCGGGCATCAATCCAGTGGTATGCATCAACACTTTCCATACCGACACCAGCGAGGAAGTTGCCATGGTAAGGAAGGCTGCCGAGGGAGCCGGAGCACGCTGTGCCGTGTCGGCTCACTGGGCCAAAGGCGGAGAGGGCGCCCTGGAGCTGGCGGATGCGGTTATAGACGCGTGCAAAGACACCAATGATTTCAAGTTCCTGTACCCCATGGAAATGAAGCTACGGGAGCGGGTCGACAAGATCGCCAAGGTGGTGTATGGAGCCGATGGTGCGTCCTGGACCCCCGACGCCGAGGCCAAAGCCAAGATGCTGGAGGCTGACCCCAAATACGATGACTACGCCACCATGATGGTCAAGACCCACCTGAGCCTGACACACGACCCCGCTGTGAAGGGTGTCCCCAAAGGCTGGGTCTTGCCCATCCGCGATGTGCTGATTTACTCCGGAGCCAAGTTCCTCTGCCCCTGCGCCGGCACTATAAGCCTGATGCCGGGAACGAGCTCCGACCCAGCCTTCAGGAGGGTGGACGTCGACACCAAGACCGGCAAGGTACAGGGCCTCTTCTAGAGGACAACAAGCCCGGGCCGGGATCTGGCCTTTGGCCAACACGGCCGCTAGTTCGCTAGTGAAAGCTGAGAGTGTTTTTCTCACTATCGATGGCAAGGAGATAAGGGCCGCTGAAGGAGAGAAAGTCCTGTGGGCGGCTCTGGACAACGGGATCTATATCCCCAACCTCTGTGCCATTCGAGAAAGAAGAGACCCTTTCGCCGCCTGCCGCCTGTGCTTCGTGGAGATAGAAGGCAGTGAGGCACCGGCCCCGGCATGCACTACCACAGTGGCGCAAGAAATGGTGGTCAACACCAGGGGCCCGGCAGCTCTGAGGCTCGCCCGCACCGCCTTCCGTTTGCTCCTGGCCAGCCACCCCGTGGACTGTGCCACCTGCCCCAAGAACGGTTCCTGTGAACTCCAGAGAATCGCCAAGCATCTGGGTGTAAGGCTCAGGACCAGGAAGTTCAGGAAGATCCTGCCCGACCTGCGTGTGGATACTTCCAGTCCTGTCTTCGACTATGATCCCAACAAATGTGTTCTTTGCGGAAGATGCGTCTGGGTGTGTACAGAGAAACTCGGCATAGGAGCCATAGGGTTTGCCTATCGGGGTTTCCTCAGGGTAATCACCACTTCTGGAGACGAGCCCATAGGTCAGTCCGCATGCCAGGGCTGTGGCGACTGCGTTCGCCTGTGCCCCGTCGGCGCTTTGACGTTCAAGGACAAGAGCCAAAATACGCACCACCAGAACGGGGCTATTTGACGCAGTGCTTATGGTCTGCTAATCTGTTCAACTGGCGTGGCTCGTGGGATATTATCGCACACTGAAGGAGTAGCGCATGATTATCATAGGTGAAAACATACATGTCATAGCCAAGATAGTCTCCACAGCAGTAGCGGACAGGGACGCCAAGGTCATCCAGGACCTCGCCAGAGCCCAGACTGAGGCCGGAGCGGACTATGTCGACTTGAACGTAGGCCCATTGAGGAAGAATGCCGAAGAGACCATGCAGTGGTTGGTCAACACAGTTCAGGATGCCACCGACCTACCCCTGTCTCTCGATACGATGAATCCCATAGCTATGGAGGCCGGCTTGAAAGTCTGCCGCACCAGGCCGTTGCTCAACTCCGCCTCGGGGAAGACCGACTCCAAAGAACAGATGCTCCCCCTGGCCAAGAAATACAACTGCGATGTGGTGATTTCCGTGATTACGGACAAGGGAATGCCGCCGGATGTCGAACTGAAGGTGGACAGCATCATGGATACGGTCACGTATGCCAACGAGCTCGGCATCCCCAACGAGGACATCTGGGTCGACCCCATAATCCTGCCCGTTAGCACCGCTGGCGAAGGACAGGGCTTCGCCACTGTATCCCTGGAGTTCGTCTCCATACTCGAAGACCTCCTGCCCGGGGTGAAGTCAACGGTCGGCCTTTCCAACATATCCAACGGCGTGCCCGATGCACTCAGGCCTATCCTCAACCGCACCTACGCGGTCATGCTCCAAAGGAACAAGCTCTACTCCGCCATAGCCGATCCGCTGGACAAAGAGCTGGTGAAGCTCGTCAGGGGAGAAATGCCCCAGGTCGTCGAGCTCATCCATAAGGCGATGGATGGAGAGAGCATCAACCTCTCTTCCCTATCCCAGGAAGAGGCGGATTATGTAAAGACAGCTCAGGTCCTTATGGGCCAGACTCTCTATTCCGATGCCTGGCTCGAGAGTTAAGGAGGTAAGTTAAGTATGGAATATCACGCTCCGGTTGAGGCTCATTCTGGAGTAGTCAGAGAGGAGACCATAGGTAATGGAGGCAAAGCCTTCAAGATAGGGGGTGAGAGCATCCTGCCTTTCCACTTCTTCGATGAAGGGTCGAATCCCAATCCCCCGAAGTTCGCTCTGGAAATGCTTGACATGGAGCCTGTGGGATGGCCGGAGCACCTGCTGGAACCCTTTAAGGACGTAGTGTCCAATCCGGTTAAATGGGCCAACAAATGTGAAGGCTTTGGGGCAGACGCGGTCTTCCTCCGTCTCGTAAGTACGGACCCTGCGGTGAACGATAGCCCCGCCGATCAAGCGGCAGCACTGGCCAAGACTGTAGCCGAGTCAATAGGGGTACCCCTGATTGTATATGGCTCTGGAGACGACAAGAAAGATGCCGAGGTGCTGCCCAGGGTTGCCGAGCTATGTAGCGGCATGAGTCTGCTCATTGGCCCGGTAATCAAGGAGAACTATGAGGTTGTGGGCCGGGCAATCCTGGAGCACGGACACCGCGCCAGCGCCCTCACACCACTGGATATCAATCTACTCAAGGAACTGAATGTGAAACTGGGCCATTTCTTCCCTGCCGAACGGATCGTTATCGACCCGGAGTCTGCGGCATTGGGCTACGGCATGGAATATAGCTTCTCTCTCATGGAAAGGGTGAAACAACTGGGAGTTATCGTCAAGGACAACATGACACAGATGCCCATAATCGCTGATTTGGGGGCGGAGTGCTGGAAGACCGGTCAAGCCATGCAAGACAGAGAGCAGGGTCTCTTATGGGAGGGCATCACCGCCCTTTCACTTCTCATGGCCGGAGCGAACATCCTCGTCTTGCGGCATCCCGAAACCCTGAAACTGATCAAAGAAATCATGGAGGTACAATAGACAAATGGCACAAGTAGCGGAAAAGAAACTCCATACCAAACTCGACGAGATTCACGAATTGATAAAGGCCGAGATTCCCTGGGAGCCGGTAGGACCTACTCCCATGCCAGAGGTCCCGGACCTCAGAAACTGGGACAGAAGGCTGCTGAAAACGTATGCGCCCTGGTACGCCCCGTTCTGCGATGTGTGTGCTCTCTGCACCTACGGCAAGTGCGACCTCACGGGCGGCAAGAGGGGAGCCTGCGGCATTGATCTGTCAGCTCAGCAGGGACGACTCATACTCCTGGCCTGTTTGATGGGCTGCTCTGCCCACGCTGCCCATGCAGGGCACATTCTGGAATTCCTCACTGAGAGGCACGGGCCGGACAAGAAGATAGACCTGGGCCCGTTCATCGAGATCGAGGCTCCAAACATACGGACGGTTGTAGGCCTAAAACCTGAAACCCTGGCAGACCTCAAGACAGCCATCGAGTACGTTTACAAAGAGATCACCCATCTGCTTGACTCCACCCATACCGGGCAGGAAGGAAGTTACCTGGACTACGAATCCAAAGCGCTGCATGCCAGCATGCTGGACCACGTAGGAATGGAGGTGGCGGACCTGGCTCAGATCGTTGGCTTCGATTATCCCACCTCTGTCGCCGATGTGCCGTTGGTGGAAATGGGATGGGGCGCCATAGACAAGACCAAGCCCGTCATTCTGGTCTCAGGCCACAACCCGGCCACCTCCACAGTGGTAATCGATTACCTGCGGGAGAACAACCTCGAGGATAAGGTCGAGGTATGCGGCGTGTGCTGCACTGCTCTGGAGACAACCAGGTACTCGGATAGGGCCAAGATCGTGGGCCCTCTTTCCCGCCAGCTCTTCTTCATCAGGGCAGGCATCGCCGATGTCATAATGACCGACGAACAGTGTATTAGAACCGACACCCCCCTGGAGGCATCCAAGGTCGGCTCGCTGGTCATTGCCTGTTTGGACAAGGCGATGTACGGGCTGGAGGATGCCACCGACATGGACACGGATGAGATCGTCAGGCGAATGCTCGATAACAAGGAGCACTTCGCCATACTTGACTCCCCCAAGGCGGCCGAGGTAGCCGTCAGGGTCGCTATGGAAATAGCTCCCCAGCGGAGAAAAGCGTGGGTGACCTCCGAGGAAGCTGTGGAACTGGCCAAGAAGTGCACCAACTGCGGCATTTGTGAGCAGGTCTGTCCCAACCTCTTCTCCATAGGCGATGGCATAACCGAGGTAGCCAAGGGCAACTTCGACCTCATAAAGAAGCAGTTCAACCTGTGTATTGGCTGCGGAAAATGCGAGCAGGAATGTCCCAACCACGTCCCCATCTTCAAGATAATGCAGATGGGAGCCAGCATGGATACCTGGAAGGCCAGGGTAGGGCGCGGGCCGGTTATGGATACGGAGATTAGAAACGTTGGGGCGCCGATAACCCTGGGCACGATCCCCGGCGTCATTGCCCTGGTGGGCTGCTCCAACTACCCCGATATAGATGACATCGCCGACATGGTGGAAGAGTTCGCCAAGAGGAAGTACATCGTGGTCCTCACCGGCTGCGCAGCTATGGTTGCCGGGATGAAGAAGGACGCCGACGGATTGACTGTGTATGAGAAATACCCGCCCGATTTCGATGGCGGCGGCGTGGTTAATATCGGCTCCTGCGTCTCCAACGCCCACATCTCCGGCGCGGCCATAAAGATAGCCAGCATCTTCGCCGGACTCCCCTTGAGGGCAAACTACGAAGTATTGGCTGACTATGTCCTCAACCGGGTGGGAGCCTGCGGCGTCGCCTGGGGCGCCATGTCTCAGAAAGCCGCTTCCATCGGGACTGGGTTCAACAGATTGGGCGTCCCCGTAGTGCTGGGCCCTCACTCATCCAAGTACCGGAGACTGTTCCTCTCCCGGAAGGAGGACGACGACTGGAGTGTTATGGATGCCCGCAAGAGAGAGATCGTGGACACTGGGGAGCCTTCCCCCGAGCACCTGGCCTACGTGGCCGAGACCAAGGAGAAGGCCATGGTGATGATGGCAAAGCTCTGCATCAGGAAGAACGATACCCCGCAGGGAAGGTCAATCAAGCTGAACCACTATGTCTCGCTCTACAAGAAGTATATAGCCAAGGGCCTTCCTGAAGACATCCATCTCTTTGTCCGAAGGGACCCCGACATCCCCCTGGTGTACAAGAAAGAGGTGCGGGCACATCTACAGGAGATCGGCTGGCAGCCCAAGGAGCCTGTAGGGCTCCCCACCCTGATCGGTACCTACCCCAGCAAGGTCTCTGTGGATGCGGTCATACATTGAGAGCAGACAATCAACCAGAAGGAGGGAAGAATGAGCGCAGTAATCCCATTACACCGAGTAAATGTCCTGTGCGGGCTGAAATCCGCCAGGCTGGTAGAACACGCCGCGGAATACGCCAACTTGATTCGCAAGGCCAAAAGACCGCTCCTGGTGCTCGGCCCTCTGCTGCTTGGGGCGTCTCCTGACGGCAAGCTTCTGCTGCAGTATGCCCTGGACATCGCCGGGTCTATGAAAATCCCGATATGCGCCACGGAGACTGTCAAAGGCAAGATGGAAGAGTTGGGTGTGAAGCCAGACAGCGCCTACGATGCAGTGGAGATAGCCAATGCTCTTAAGGACCCCGGCTGGAGAGGCGTAAGGAAAGAGGGAAACCATGACCTGGTGATCCTATTCGGCATAAGGAGCGATCTTGGGAATCAAAGCCTCTCTGCACTCAAGCACTACGCTCCTCACTTGAAGACAATGACGTTGTGCAAGTACTACTTCCCCAATGCCGACTACTCTCTACCCAACTTCAAGAAGGATGCGCAGTGGCAGGAATTTCTGGAAAGCCTGATAGACAATCTGAGGAAAGGAGCGTAAGCAATGGAGTTTCATGTAGACATTGGCCCTCAATACGAAGGCGAGGTCGTCAGGAAAGATGACCTCTTTCTGGAGTTCGGCGGACCAAAAGTAGAATGCAAGTTCGAACTGGCAACCGTCAAGAGCCCCGAGGAAATAGAACACGAGAAAGTGGAGGTCATCGGCCCTGACATCAGCGACCTCCAACCCCACGATGACGACAAGGGGACCGGAAGCTACCCCATAGCTATACTAATTGATGTCGCTGGGGCGGAGTTGGACAAGGACGCTGAAGCGATCATCGAGCGCAGGATCCACATGTTCACCAACATGACCGAAGGCTGGTATCACATGAACCAGAGGCAGGATACCTGGTTGAGGATGAACAAGGACTGCGCCAAGAAGGGCTTCAATTCGCTCAAAGAACTGGGGGAGATCTACAACCTGCTCTACACCTCGGAGATGTCTATCATAGAGAAGATCCAGACCACCATCATCACCGACCCAGAGAAGGTAAAGGAGCTTCTGCCCCATGCTCTGGAAGTCTATGCCGCCAGGGACGAGAGGGCACGTACGTTGCACGATGAAGATGTCGATACCTTCTACGGCTGCGTCCTCTGCCAGAGCTTCGCCCCCACTCATATCTCCATTATCACCCCCGACAGGATTGCCAATTGCGGGGCCATAAACTGGTTTGACGGCAGAGCTGCCGCCAAGATCGATCCAGAGGGGCCCATATTCTCCGTACCCAAAGGAGATCTGATAGACCCCGTGAAGGGCGAGTACACCGGCGCAAACAAGATCGAAGCCGAACGTTCCCTGGGAACCTACGATAGAGTCTACCTCTACAGCGCCTTCGAGCACCCCCACACCTCCTGTGGCTGTTTCGAAGCTATCGTCTTCTACATCCCCGAAGTAGACGGCTTCGGAGTGGTACATCGGGAGTTCAAAGGAAACACTGTCGTGGGAGACACTTTCTCCCATATGGCCGGAGAGACCTCCGGCGGGAAACAGGTAGAAGGCAGGCTGGGCACCGGTCTGGAGCAATTAAGGTCTCCCAAGTTCATTCAAGCCGACGGAGGGAGAAAGAGGATAGTCTGGGTGCCCAAGGACATCAAGGAGCGGTACAAGGAAGCCTTCCAGGCAGACGGGGTGTACGACAAGATCGCCACCGAGGAGGATGTCAAGGACACAGACGAGTTGCTGCAATTCCTGGAGAAGGTGGGACACCCCTGGATGACTGGCGAGGTGGAACTCCCCGGCTAGTTATCCCAGGCACTCATACCTAGCTCCCGCGGAGCGGCCATTCGGAATAGCTGAAACTGACAGGAGGTCTGCAATGCCAGTATCGGGATCCATCATCGTGAAGATGCTGCCCGGAAAGAGACCATGTAAGGAATGTGGTTTCCCCACCTGCTTTGCCTTCGCCATGAAGCTGGCGTCGGGCGGTGCCACTGTGGACAAATGCCCCTATCTCTCTGAAGAGGTAAAGGCCCAGCTAATAGACTTGCTGGCGCCACCCATAAGGCCCATCGCCATAGGCTCCGGAGAGAACATGGTTCAGATCGGGGACGAAGAGGTGGTATACAGGCACGAAAAGACATTTGTGCATCCGCCGGGCATCGCCCTTCTGATCTCGGATAAGGAAAGCGAGGCGGAAGCCGCCGCCAAGATTGCCAAGGTGCAGGACTTGCAGTTCCCCTGGGTCGGCGTCACTTTGAACGCAGACCTCCTGGCGCTGCGGTTCGAATCAGGTAACAAGGGCAAGTTCGTTGGCTTGGTCCAGAAAGCCTGCGAGACCACCGATCTCGGCATGGTGCTCATCTCGGAAGACATGGATGCCTTGTTTTCAGCCCGCGACGTATGCGCTGATAGACAGCCCCTGCTCTACCCCATAACTGCGGACACCCTGGAGACAGCCATCCCCAGAATCAAGGAGAAACCTACTCCCGTGGCAGTCCGGGGGAAGAGCATAGAAGACCTAGTGGCGTTGACCGCCAGGCTAAAGGATGCCGGCATTGAAGATGTAGTACTCGATCCGGGCTCCAGAAATCCGCTGGAGGCGGTAA
This sequence comes from Dehalococcoidia bacterium, assembly GCA_034430415.1. Lineage (GTDB taxonomy): Bacteria > Chloroflexota > Dehalococcoidia > GIF9 > AB-539-J10 > JADFUZ01. The sequence goes on along the minus strand of DAOUEN010000075.1, from coordinate 19,403 downwards.
GGGACCAGACTCTTATCCGGAGAGCGGCTCTCAAGCAGGGCTTCAGACCCCTCGGCTATCCCACCATAGCCCTGCCGTTCCTCATGGCCGAAGACAAATTGAAGGAGGCTCTGACCGCCTCACTCTTCATCACCAAATGGGCCAGCATTATCGTCCTTTCAGATTTCGACCGATACTCTCTGCTGCCCCTCTTGGTTGACCGACTCAATATCTACACCGACCCCCGTTTCCCAATGGCTGTGGAAGAGAAGTACTACGAGGTGGGCAAACCCGATGAGCACTCCCCGGTTCTGGTGACCTCCAACTGGGCTCTCACGTATTTCCTGGTATCATCAGCAGTTGAGGCCACCAAGGTCCCGGCCTACGTTTGCGTCAAGGACGCCGAGGGGCTCGGAGTCCTCACCGCCTGGGCAGCCGGCAAGTTCAGCGGCGACTCCATAGGTGCCTTCATCAAGAAGTGCGGCATCGCCGATAAGGTGAAAACCAGAAAGCTGGTTATCCCAGGCAAAGTGGCACGAATCAAGGGCGAACTCGAGGATGCCTTGAACCTTGAATGGGAAATAGTAGTTGGCCCCAGGGAGATCACCGGAATAGGAACCTTCCTTCCCGAATTTGCCAGACAACTTAAGGGATGACCACTACAAGGGAGCAAGCTCACCAGGTTGTCGCCGTGCTCCTAGGCTCCTACAACAAAGAGAAGAGCAACCTCATTCCCCTGCTACAGGAAATCCAGGCCGCTTTCGGGTATCTCCCCCAGATAGCAATACAGGACATCGCCAGCTTCCTCGAAGTACCTCCGGTTCAGGTCTGGGGAGTGGCCACGTTCTATAACCAGTTTCGTTTCATACCCCTGGGCAAGTATCATATTGAGGTCTGTATGGGGACCGCCTGCCATCTGGCCGGAGGCAAACTCATTCTGGAAGCCCTGGAGAGGCAACTCGACATCAAGGTCGGAGGCATTACCATGGACGGCAATTTCAGTCTGGAAAGGGTGGCCTGCATCGGCTGTTGCATGCTGGCTCCGGTGACAGTAATAGGGAAAAAGATCTTTCCCAGACTGACGCCCTACAAGGTCGAGGAGGCTTTGGTGCCCTATAAGCAAGAAGTGCAGCAAGAGTTATCGAGACATGAGGAATCCTCGTAGCCACACACATGGCGACTCAGATACGCAGCAAAACCTTCGAGCTGATCAGCAGTGCAGCCAATTCAGAATGGCAAGACCTGCAGGATAGTACATACGTTCTTGTCGGAACTGCCACCTGTGGTCGCGCGGCAGGAGCCCTGGACACGATTGACGCCTTCCACAAGGAGATGGAGCGGCGAGGTCTGCAGGTGGCTGTTATCCAGGTTGGCTGCATCGGATTGTGTTACGCCGAGCCACTGGTTGTGGTATCCAAACCCCAGTCACTCCGCATAGCGTACCCTAATGTAACTCCGGAGATCGTCCCCCGCATTGTGGACGGCTATATCGTGGCCGATGACCCGTGTCTCGAGCTCGCCCTGGGCACCCTGGAAGGCGGTGGCGAACAAGCCCCATACATACCGGAGGTCCCCAGGTTTGATCACGAGCTCCGTCTGATATTGCGCCGTTGCGGCTACATCGACCCCGGGAACATCAATCACTACATAGCCAATGGAGGCTATAGGGGGCTGGAGAGGGCACTCAAAATGCAGCCTGCAGAGGTAATCGATGGGGTGGCCCGGTCAGGACTACGGGGCAGAGGCGGTGCCGGCTTTCCTACCGGACGCAAGTGGGAGCTCTGTCGTAGGGCTACAGGAACGCCTAAGTATGTCATATGCAATGCTGACGAAGGAGACCCTGGTGCTTTCATGGACCGCGACATCCTGGAAAGCGACCCGCAGCAGGTCATCGAGGGAATGATCATAGCCGGCTATGCCATCGGCGCTGCCCGGGGTTACATCTATGTTCGTGCCGAATACCCTCTGGCCATCGAGCGTCTCAACGTTGCCCTGGAGCAAGCCACCAGCCTGGGCCTTCTCGGCAACGACATCCTGGGCACTGGCTTTGCCTTCCACATACAGCTGACCAAAGGGGCCGGTGCTTTCGTCTCCGGTGAGGAGACGGCATTGCTGGCTGCTGTTGAAGGTAGAATGAGTGAGCCCCGCCCCAGACCACCCTACCCCGCGGAGGATGGACTGTGGCACAAGCCTACCTTGCTAAATAACGTCAAGACCTTCTCTTACGTTCCTTTGATCATTGAGCGGGGAGCAGACTGGTTCGCCTCCATCGGCACCGAGGGAAGCAAGGGTACTGCCCTGTTCACCCTGGCGGGTAAGATCACCAACTCGGGCCTGACGGAAGTGCCCATGGGGACAACTTTGCGTCAGATCATCTACGACATCGCCGGCGGTATTCCCAACCAGAAGCGGCTGAAAGCTGTGCAGATAGGCGGCCCTTCTGGCGGTTGTCTTCCTGAAGCCCTGCTGGACACCCCTGTTGATTTCGATTCTCTCCTCCAAGCCGGCTCGATGATGGGCTCAGGGGGCATGATTGCCATGGATGAAGACAACTGCCCGGTCGACGCCGCCAAATTCTTCCTTGACTTCAGTACCAGGGAATCCTGCGGCAAATGCACTCCATGTCGTTTGGGAACCCTGCAGATGCTCAGGATACTCGAGGACATCAGTGCTGGCCAAGCCAGGCTTGAAGACATCGACTCTCTCCTTGAACTCGCCACAGACGTCAAAGGCGGTGCTCTATGCGCCCTGGGGCGCACGGCCCCTAATCCTGTGCTCACCACCATTCGCTACTTCCGGGACGAATACGAAGCACATATTCTGAAGAAAACGTGCCCCGCCAAGGTCTGCACCCGGCTCACTGCCTACTACATTCTACCCGATAGATGCGATAGGTCCTGTGAGCATTGCGTCCTCACTTGTCCTACTGAAGCCATCAAGGGGGGTGCCGGCGAGATAAAGCACATCGACCAGGAGAAATGCGTTAACTGCGGCATCTGTCTATCCGTCTGCCCCCCCGAGTACAACGCGGTGGTCAAGCTCTCCCCTATCACCGAATTGCCCCCGGAAGACGCAGCCGCCAAAGAAAAGGCCCTGAGTAAGCCGACGTAGCCTCCACCACCGATGCCCTCGCCCTTGCCCGGAGGAACAAGCAGCAGAGAAAGGACATGGCCAGAAGAATTGTCTCCACAGGAAGAGGAGGAACTGGAAAATCAACCTTTGTCGCCCTCGCCAGCAGACTCCTCAAACCTCCAACATTGCTTGTTGACCTGGACCCCGACCTGAGTCTGGCCGACATGCTTGGAGCCGACTTCGCCAGGGAAGGGAAAAGAACCGTCTCCGAGGTGCTCTACGACGTCATTGCCAGAAGGAAGAGCAACGTGAGTCCCTCGATCACCACAAATGAGCTGATGGAGTCCCTGCTGTGGAGCGATTGCCTGTACGAAAGCAGGAAATTCGATCTCATCACCTTGGGCACCAAGCTCACCGAGGGTTGCTACTGCGCCCCGGACAATCTGCTCAGGAGGACCATCCCCAGGCTGGCCAGGAACTACGTTACCGTGGTGGTGGACTCACCCGCCGGGGTGGAGCACCTGAACCGGAACGTGATGTCAGAAGTGGATGATATGTTCGTTCTGTGTGACCCCTCTGATAAATCCCTGAAACACATAGCCAGGATCAAGGAGATCCTTCAACAGGTGGGAACTAGATACAACCATCTCTATCTGGTTGGCAGCCACGAGTTCCATGAGCAGGCGGAAGACTTCCTGCGTAGCAGTGGCCAGGTCTATTTGGGCAGAATGGACCACGATCCCCAAGTAGAGGAATACAACCTGGAGGGTCGATCTCTCCTGCAGTTGCCTGAGGATTCGCCCGCTCTCCTTTCCGTTCAGAGAATTCTGGCGAAAGCAGGCTGTATATGAGGTCGCCGTCTGCCAGCCCAATACACACACTTGATGGCAGGACTGTGGTAATCAGCGAAAGGGGGGCTGCCCGATCGGCAATATGGCAAAGATAATAGTGTCCACCGGCAGGGGAGGGGTGGGAAAGTCAACCTTTGTGGCTCTGGCCAGCAAGTATCTCCATCCCCCGATGCTGCTCATCGACCTTGACCCCGACGAAAGTCTGGCTGGTATGCTCGGCATAGACCTGAGCAGCCATGGCAAGAAGACCATTTCGGACACGCTGTACGCCATTACGGAGCAGAACAAGGCCAGTGGACGCACCGGCTACGATTTTCTCCCCGCTGTGCTGCAACAGTCCATCCAGGGCGACTGCATATACAGCAGTCCAGAATTCGATCTCATCACCCTGGGGACAAAGTTCACTGTGGGCTGCTACTGTGCCCCCGATGCGGTCCTCAAGGACGCCATCCCTGCTCTGGCTCAAGGCTACCAAGAGGTGCTGATAGACTCACCGGCCGGATTGGAGCACCTGAACCGCAAGGTCGTGGTGGATATAGACGACCTCTTCGTCATTCTCGACCCCTCCCAGAAGTCCATCAAGCATATAGAACGAGTCAGAGCCATTACTGCGGCATTGAAAGTTGGCTGCCATCACCTCCATCTGGTGGGTAACCACAGGTTCACCACAGAGACGGAAGAACATCTGCGAAGTACAGGGGAAGCTTATCTCGGGAAGATAGACTTCGACCCAGGTGTCAGGCAACGCAATCTGGACGGACAGTCCCTGCTGGACTTGCCCGGCAATTCACCTGCTGCCCTATCAGTGAGAGAGGTTCTGCTGAAGGCGGGCTACAACATCAAGCGGGGGAATTGAGCGAGTACAGCGTATTGATATGTCTTGTTCTGGTGAGATACAATGGCGCATTTGCCAGCACCGCAAATCCGTGAGCTCAAGGTCGGCTGCTACATGAGGCACATCTGAAGACTGACAGCAACTTGCAAAGAGTTCTGGAAGCCGGCCAATTCGCCGTCACCGGCGAATTGGGACCTCCGCAGAGCGCAGATCCTGAGGTAATTAGAAGAAAGGCAAAGATACTCCGGGGCAACGTTGATGCCTTCAATGTCACCGATGGACAGACCGCCGTGGTACGTATGTCGAGCTGGGCTGCCTGCATGATAGCCAAGGAGGAGGGGCTGGACCCCATCGTGCAGATGACCTGCCGGGACCGCAATCGCATTGCCCTGCAGATGGACGTATTGGGTGCAGCGGCACTGGGCATAAACAACATACTCTGTCTTACCGGCGACCACATAAAGTTCGGCAATCATCCCGACGCCAAGGCCGTTTTTGATCTGGATTCCATCCAGTTCGTCAAGATGGTCAAGGACATGCGGGACGACAGGAGATTTCAGTGCGGAGATGAGATGTCAGTTGCACCAAACCTCTTTCTGGGCGCGGCCGCCAATCCCTTCGCTGACCCCTTCGATTTCAGGACAGTCCGCCTTGCCAAGAAGGTAACGGCAGGGGCGGATTTCATCCAGACTCAGATCATCTACAACGTGGCCAGGTTTGCCGAGTGGATGAAGCGTGCCCGTGATAGGGGGCTGCACCAGAAGACCAGGATCCTCGCTGGAGTCGCTCCCATAAAATCGGTAGGTGCCGCAAGGTATATGCAGACCAAAGTCCCTGGAATGGATGTCCCCGACGAGACAATTGAACGTCTCCGCGGAGTGCCCAAGGAACAGGTGTCCCGGGAGGGCATCAAGCTCTGTGTGGAAATAATCAACCAGGTGCGGCAGATTGAAGGCGTGGCAGGAATTCATCTCATGGCCATCGAGTGGGAGGAGGCGGTGCCCGAGATAGTGGAGGCAGCGGGTCTTCTGCCGCGCCCCAGGATGGCAGGATAACATGGAGGGGCAGCGCTCATCATCGCCCAATACTCGGGAGCAGGGGTACTTGCTTGCTTACAAGCTAGCCCGCCAGCAATTAGCCACTATGGATTTGGAACAGCAATGTCTCAGAAGCGGCACACAATACGTAACCCCGGGCAAGGTGATGCTCCTCTTCCTTAACCGGCCTTACCTTGTCTCTCTTCCCGACATCGAGGTCTCCTTCCAGCAAACTGGCGGCGAAGTGCCTCTGAAGGACGGAATCCTCATTCTTCACTATTTGGTCTCAGCCAAAGGGACGCCAGCCACCAACAGGTTTGTTACTTTCAGGGAGTTGCCCGGATGCGCCAGCTACTATCCTGTGTTCAACCAGTTGGCCATCAAGCCCATCTTGGATAGATTTGCCAGGGAACCTGAGTTGCTAGTGGATGCCGCGGCGTCCCTGGGAGGAATCAGGGCAAGCTACGGTGATGCATCTGTAACCGTTAACGCCTTCAGCCGAGTCCCGGTAACCATCGTCATGCGCCGAGGCGACGAGGAATTCCCCCCATCATGCACCGTCATATTTGACGCCAATGTCTCCGACTACCTCCCCACCGAAGACATCAGAGATGTCTGCGCCGTCATGGCGAGGAAGCTGGTTCAGAGCATTCCACTATCCTCTCGGAGAGAACGTTGAGTCGGACCCCGTTGTCTCGGGCGGGCGATTCGGCTGCCGTTCTAGCCCCGTCACTTGGCAATCACTTATCTCTGGAGGTACTATGAACCAAGAGCTTGCTGAGATTCTGGCACCGTACAAGGGCCGCCGAGGGTCCCTCATCCCCATCTTACAGGCAGTTCAAGCAAGACTGGGTTATCTCCCCGAGGAAGCGGTGGTGCAAATCGCCCGCTTCCTGGGAACCCCAGAGAGCGAAATCTATGGCGTTCTCACCTTCTATGCCCAGTTTAGAACGAGCCCGGTGGGCAGGAATCTCATCACGGTGTGTCGCGGCACGGCCTGCCACGTTCAAGGCGGGGCCAGGATCCTGGCGGAATTGACAAGGCGATTGGGTATCAAACCGGGCGAGACCTCTCCTGATATGGAGTATAGCCTCGAAACCGTCGCCTGCCTCGGTTGTTGTGCCTTAGCACCTACAATGGTGATAAACACTGAGGTTCACGGGCAAATGACCACGAAGAAAGCAACGGAGCTTTTTTCTGAGATTGAGGGGGAGGGACAAGGATGAAACACGTGGAAGACTCAACGCATATCAATCCCAGAGGCACAGTCTTGGTCTGTGAGGGAACAGGATGCATTTCCTCCAAATCAGACCAGGTTCGAGCTGGCTTAGAGGGAGAAATCGCTCGGTTGGGATTGGCGGAAGCGTTTAAGGTGAAACCCACTGGGTGTCACGGCTTCTGTCAACAAGGCCCAATTGTCCACGTCGAGCCTGAAGGTATTTTCTACACTCATGTCACACCAGAAGACGTGCGTGAGATCGCTGAGTCTCATCTGCGAGATGGAAAGCCAGTGGAAAGGCTCTTCTATCGAGACCAGGTCACAGGCGCCCTCATACCCTACCATCGGGACATCGAATTCTACAAGAAGCAGCAGCGTCTTGTTCTACACAATTGCGGAAGTATTGACCCGGAAGATATCGACGACTACTCGGCTTCCGGGGGCTACGAGGCTGTGAGAAAAGCGCTCCTTGAGATGACACCAGAGCAAGTAATCGAAGAGATCAAGCATTCTGGCTTGCGTGGCCGTGGTGGTGCCGGCTTTCCCACAGGTCTCAAGTGGGAGTTCTGCCGCAAAGCCTCTGGTGAAGAGAAGTACATGATCTGCAATGCCGATGAAGGCGACCCTGGAGCATTCATGGACCGCTCAATCCTGGAGGCCGACCCTCACAGCGTAATCGAGGGCATGACCATTGCCGCATACGCTATCGGCGCTACCACGGGCTACATCTATGCCCGTGCTGAATATCCCCTCGCGATTCGGCGCCTTCGGATTGCTCTCAGCCAGGCACAGCAGCACGGGCTACTGGGCAACAGCATCCTCGGTTCCGGTTTCGACTTCGACATAGAGATCAAGGAAGGTGCAGGAGCCTTTGTCTGTGGTGAAGAGACGGCACTGATGGCTTCCATCGAAGGAAAACGCGGAATGCCCCGCCCCCGCCCACCCTTCCCTGCCCAGTCGGGCCTCTGGGGTAAGCCAACGAATATCAACAACGTCAAGACCCTTGCCACTATACCCGTAATCATTAGGCTAGGGGCGGAAGCGTTCGCACGCATCGGCACTGCGCAAAGCAAGGGCACTGCGATTTTCGCACTGACAGGAAATGTCGCCAACAACGGCTTGGTCGAGGTGCCAATGGGCACTACTCTCAGAACAATAATATACGAGATCGGAGGCGGCATCCCGGACGGCAAGCGGTTCAAAGCAGTCCAGACCGGCGGCCCTTCAGGGGGCTGCCTACCCGAGCAACTCTTGGACCTCCCCGTGGATTACGAGACTCTGACTCAGGCCGGCTCCATTATGGGCTCAGGTGGCATGATCGTCGTCGATGAGGACACCTGCATAGTGGATCTCGCCAGATTCTTCCTCACCTTCACCCAGGCCGAGTCCTGCGGCAAATGCGCCCCTTGCAGGGTAGGCACCAGGAAGATGCTTGACATCCTCGAACGCATCACCCGGGGTGGCGGCCAAGAGGGCGACATTGACAAGCTACAACAGCTCGCAGAAACGGTCAGAGACGGCTCACTCTGTGCTCTTGGCGGCACAGCACCAAATCCCGTGCTGACTACCCTCCGCTATTTCCGCAGCGAATACGAGGAGCACATTCGAAACCAACGCTGTCCGGCATTGGCCTGCAAGGATCTTATTTCCTACTACATTCTGCCGGACAGGTGTCAGGGATGCATGATCTGTCTCAGGAATTGCCCTGTCGGCGCAATTAGAGGTGACAAACGACTGGTCCACGTGATTGACCAGAGCAAGTGTACTCATTGCGGCACCTGCCTTGATGTCTGCCCGCCCAAATTCGGCGCTGTGACCAAGGTGTCAGGGGAAGACATCGAAGTCCCTGACGACCCAATTCCAGTCAGGCCCTCGAAGTAGATTCGGCTCAAAGGAGGATCGTAATGGATACCGTCACCTTGACCATTGACGGAAGAGACCTGCAGACAAGAAAGGGCGCCACTGTTCTGCAAGCAGCTCTGGAGGCCAACATCTACATCCCCACGCTTTGCTACCACCGAGACCTGACTCCGTTTGGCGCCTGCCGCCTGTGCATCGTGGAGATTGAGAAGATGCGGGGTTTTCCTCCAGCATGCACCACCCCAGCTACCGAAGGCATGGTGGTACGTACCAACACCCCCAGGCTGCAGGAGCTCCGCCGCAACATAATGGAGTTGATCCTCAGCGAACATCCATACTCCTGCCTCACCTGCCCCAAGAACCTGAATTGCGAACTACAAAGTGTCGCCCGCTATGTGGGATTGGAGCAGGTAACTCTGGCTCCTATATATAAGAATCTTCCCATCGACAGAGCAGGACCCTTCTTCGACCGCGACTACAACCTGTGCATTCTATGTGGCCGCTGCGTCCGAATGTGCGAGGAGGTACGGCATGTGGGAGCCATCTCCTTCACCTTCCGAGGGGGCAAAGCTTTGATAGGCACCGCCTTCGACCGTCCGCTTCAGGAAGTGAGCTGCGAGTTCTGCGGGGCCTGCGTCGACGCCTGCCCCACCGGGGCCCTCATAGAAAGAGCTGACAAGTGGCAGGGCCCACCGGACAGTGAGGTGGTCACCACCTGCCCCTATTGCGGTGTCGGCTGCCAGCTCAGACTGAGGGTCAAAGCCGGTAAAATACTGGGCGTGATTCCTGACCCGGATGCTGCGCCCAACCACGGCCAGGCCTGTGTCAAGGGCCGTTTCGGCATCGCCGAGTTCGTCCATCATCCCCAGCGCCTCACTTCCCCATTGATAAGAAGGGACGGCCAGTTGCAGCAGGCATCCTGGGACGAGGCGCTTGACTTCATAGCCGCCAGACTTAAGACCTTTCAAGCTCAGGAATTGGGCGTGATCTCCTCGGCCAAGTGCACCAATGAAGAGAATTATGTCATGCAGAAGTTCGCCCGGGCGGTACTCGGCACGAACAGCATTGATCATTGCGCCCGCCTGTGTCACGCCCCTACGGTGGCTGGCCTTGTCCAGAGCTTCGGCAGTGGGGCCATGACCAACTCCATAGACGAGGTCGGTCAGGCCGCCTGCATTCTTGCCATAGGCACCAACACCACCGAGACCCACCCTGTGACCGCCCTTAAGGTGAAAAGAGCAGTCAACAACGGAGCCAAGCTCATCGTGGCCAACCCCCGTGAGATCGACCTCTGCCGCTTCGCCGCCGTCTGGCTCCAGCATAGCCCCGGCACCGACGTTGCCCTGCTCATGGGCATGATGCGGGTCATCGTGGACGAGAGCTTGGCCGATACAGCCTTCATCAACGAAAGATGCGAGGACTTCGACTCTTTCCGTCAGTCTCTGCGGGACTTCGACCTAGACTTCGTGGAGCGGGTCACCGGGGTACCCCGCGACAGAATAGCGGAAGCCGCCCGCATCTATGCCACCAATAGCCCCGCCACTATCCTCTACGCCATGGGCATCACGCAACACTCCCACGGCACTGACAACGTGCTGGCTACCGCCAATCTGGCAATGCTCACTGGCAACGTGGGCAAGCCCTCTACCGGTGTCAATCCGCTCAGGGGACAGAACAATGTGCAGGGTGCCTGTGATATGGGTGCGCTGCCCAATGTCTATTCCGGCTACCAAGCCGTAGCCAATCCCGACATCAGGGAGAAGTTCGAGATTGCCTGGGGATGCTCGCTACCTTCGTTGATCAAAGAGAAGTTCGACATCGCCTGGGAATGCTCGTTGCCCTCATCTCCCGGGCTAACCCTGGTTGAGATGCTTGAAGCCGCTTCCCGGAAAGAGATCAGGGCGATCTACCTTATGGGTGAGAACCCTGTACTCAGCGATCCTGACGTGACACATGTCCGGGAGGCTCTGGCTCAGTTGGACTTCCTCCTCGTTCAGGACATCTTTCTCTCGGAGACGGCGGAGTTCGCCCACGTCGTCCTGCCGGCAACCAGCTTTGCCGAAAAGGACGGCACCTTCACCAATACCGAGCGGCGGGTGCAGCGGGTAAGGAAGGCCATTGAGCCCATAGGCGATTCCAGACCTGACTGGTGGATTATCTGCCAGATAGCCAAGAGGATGGAAGCGAGAGGATTCGACTACAGCGACCCGTTCGACATAATGGAGGAAATCCGCTATGTCACCCCCAGCTACGGCGGGATAAGCTACCAACGGTTGGAGCATGCTGGTCTCCAATGGCCCTGCCCTACCGAAGACCACTCGGGCACGCCGATACTCCACGCCAATACCTTCTCCAGGGGCAAGGGGAGATTCATCCCGCTTAAGTACATTCCCCCGGCGGAGTTACCAGACGAGGACTACCCTCTCATTCTCACTACAGGACGCAGCCTGTATCACTTCCATACCGGCACAATGACCCGCAAGGTAGCCGGCCTCAATAGTCTGGATCCTGAAGGCACCCTGGAAATCGGCCCCAGGGATGCCTCGCAACTCGGCATAGCTCAGGATGACAATGTCCGCGTTACTTCCCGACGCGGCCAAGTTGTCGCTAGGGCCAAGGTGACTGAAGCATCACCTCCCGGAGTGGTGTTCATGACCTTCCATTTCGCGGAAAGCCCTGCCAATATCCTTACCAACCCCAAGCTAGACCCGGTATCCAAGATTCCTGAATACAAGGTATGCGCAGTTAGAGTGGAGAAGCTGTAAGGCATCTAGAGAGGCTGCGCCTGGCGACTCTCTTCATCAAAGAGCTTCGCTGGAACCATGACCGTTATCCTGCTTCCCATTCCCGGCTGAGAGTTCACTTCGAAGTCCCCTCCCACCAGATGAGCTCGTTCCGCCATTCCGGTAAGCCCCAGTTTGCCCTGGCTGGCGAAATCGCTTAGCCGTCGGGGAGGCTCAAAACCCTTTCCGTTATCACTGACGGTCATCCTGATTTCGTTTCCCTGATGCTCCAGCGCCAGGCTGGCCTCGGATGCCTCAGAGTGTCTGTAGATGTTGTTCAGTGCTTCCTGTGCGATGCGAAACAGGACTAGCTGCGTTTCGGGTGCCAGCGCTGGAACGGCGCTTGTTCTGACTCCAACTCTGATCCCGGACAGCTTGCCGGTCTCCTGCCCCAACCACTCCAGTGCAGGTATCAGACCGAGGTCATCCAGAATGCGCGGCCTCAAAGCCTGGGCATAGCGTTTTACGCCCTCGTACGCCTGTTGGGACAGTCCGTACAGCTCCTCGAATTCATTTCTGAGCTTCTCGGTCAAATGGCGCTCGGCTTCGGAGGAGAGATTGTCTATGCGCCGCGACAGCAGCAACAACACCTGAGAAGTGTCGTCGTGAAGTTCAGATGCCAGCCGCTTGCGCTCTTCCTCCTGAGCCCTGAGGCATTCCCTGAGGTAGAACTGGAGGTTGTCCCGCAGCTTCCTTTCCTCGGTTACGTCACGAGCCAGGTTCTCCAGAGCTCGCGGCTTATCATCACTGATGATAAGCCGGGTAGCCAGTTGCACAATCGCCTCAGAGCCGTCCCTTCTTACCAGCCTCTGCTCATAGCGCTCTTCTATCGCCTCGCCTTTGAGCAGTCTTTGCTTCACATCTCTGGCCAGAGCCAGCGCCTCCGGGCTCAGAAACTGGGAGACGTTTTTCCCGGTCAATTCCGCAACAGAAAAGCCGGTGAGCTTCTCACAAGCCTTGTTCGCCAGAGTGATGTCGCCATCCATATCATGGATCCAGATAGCATCGCTGGCATCAGTGAATAGCTCTTCATAGCGTTGCCGCGATGAGTCCAGGTCCTCCATGGCTTTCTCCAGCATCTCCTGTCCCTGCCTGGCTTGTTGGCGGGCCCGTACCAGCATGATGGCTAAAGCACTCACCACCAGGCTGGCCGAGCTTTCCAGCACTGCATCTCTCAAATAGGGCGAAACAAGAAATGATCGAACCGCCATGGCTACCCCGCTCAACAACCACAACGCCCAGCCCTCGGTTATCCCCAGGGCCCAAGCAGAGTAGATCACCAGTAGCAAATAGAGAAGCCGCTCCACACTGTGCCGCTCCAGGTCAAGGGCCGCAGGCAGCGATATCTGGCTCAGAACAGGTATTTCGGACAGCAACTCTGCGTAGTGAGACAGAGTCACGACCACGAAAAGGACAGCAATGACCCAGAAGTGGGGGTTCCTTAGATCTGTGATCCGCCGCTGCTGTCTTCCAGCGTAATCAGTCCGCATTTCAGACCTTTGACTATTGCTTCGCTGCGTGAGGCGACGTTCAGCTTGTTGAAGATATTGGTCAGGTGGGCCTTCACAGTGCGCTGGCTAACATACAACCTCTCACTTACTTCCTTGTTGCTCATCCCCAGGGCAACTAGTTCCAGCACCTTGGATTCCCGCTCACTCAGTAGTTCCGGCCCCCCACCTTTCCCGGCTGGCGCCGCCATAGCCCGCTTCAGCAGTTTGGCGATGATCTTGGGATGAAGTACTGACTCCCCGCTCTGTATCGTTCTAATAGCATCGACCAGGTCACGGCCTCTGGCGCTCTTCAACAGATAGCCGGCAGCTCCCGCGTCAAGCAGCCCCAACACATACTCCTCGTCGTCATACGCCGTCAGGATCAGAATAGCGGTGCTGGCCGCAGTCTCCTTGATCTTCCTGGTGGCCTCGATTCCGTTGAGCTTGGGCATGACGATGTCCATCACCACCACGTCGGGTTTTAGCTCTGAGGCAAGCCTGACAGCTTCCTCACCATCCCCGGCCTCCGCCACCACCTCCATATCCCTCTCGCCATCAAGAGTCCGGTGTAGTGCCTCACGCAGCAGGGCATGGTCATCAGCGATTACCACCCTCAGTTTCTTTCCTGCGCTCAACTTGAGGCAATTATAGGCTGCCACTGCCCTTTAGGGCAAGGCAATCAGCCCTACCGGACAGGACTACAGGGTTGTGAAATCGGCACCTGCGGACGATGGCAGGCTTCTGGACAACTGCTAATCTGGGTTTACACCATCAAAAAGGAGGAATAGCAATGACTGAACACACTGAAGTAAGCACCGAAGGACTCACTGCACATGTCGTATCGGGTCGGGAGGAGCTACTTGCAGTTCTCAAGAGAGCTGCCGCTGAACCTGATTTTCTGGCACTCCTGTCTCAAGACCCACATCAGGCTCTCAAAGAGTACTACTCCCTCACTCCGATAGAGAAGGCTGCCCTGGCCAGCGGCGACATCAGAAGGATAGAGGCTTGGGTAGGCAAGTTGGACAGAGAGCTAGCCACCTGGCTCTGGAGCCGCCTGTCCCAGGAGAAATGGTGAGGAAAGGAGTCAACACGATGGCTCAGAGTAGAGTGACCACAGTGCCGCAGCTAGCGGGACTGCCCGGCGTTGAACCTCTTGCCGAGAAGCTGGACAAGATAATGCCTGATTGCCACCAGCCGGCCAAGATGGTTCACAAGATGGAAAGCTCCGGTGTGACCAAGGCCACTCGGGATACCTTCAGTATGGTGCTTCTGGGTATCTTGGCAGGGTTCTTCATTGGCCTGGGGGCCGTGTTCTGCACTCTGGTTACCACCAACAGCGGCCTGGGATTCGGCTTGGCGAAGTTGTTGGGCGGGTTGGTTTTCTGTCTCGGACTTATCCTCGTGGTAGTCGCCGGGGCGGAGTTATTCACTGGCAATTGCCTTATGGTCGCCCCCTGGATGAGTACCCGCATCAGCAAGTCTCAACTGCTGCGTAACCTGAGCATAGTCTATGCCAGCAATCTTCTGGGCTCACTGATCTTGGTGGCCCTGGTCTTCTATGCTCAGTCCTGGGCGCTAAACGGCTATGCACTCGGGGCCAACGCCCTGATGATTGCCAATGCCAAGGTGAATCTGGCCTTCGTGCCTGCACTGTTCCGGGGCATACTGTGCAATATCCTGGTCTGTCTGGCTGTCTGGCTGTGCTTTGCAGCCCGCTCGGTCACGGGCAAAATACTTGCCATTCTCTTTCCTATAACTGCCTTTGTAGCCTGTGGTTTTGAACACAGCATCGCTAACATGTACTTCATTCCCATGGGCATAGTCCTGGCAGGTCAGATTGAGGTTATCCAGGCTGCCGGGGTAGCTACAGGTCAACTGGCCAGCCTCAACACTCTCGGATTTCTTCACAACCTCGTTCCTGTAACCATCGGCAATATCATCGGTGGCAGCGCAGTAGGCGCGGTCTACTGGCTGGTATTCCTTCGCAAGGAACGGGCCGCCGAAGTCGTTGCCTCCAGACACTGGCTCAGAAGGTTTGCCGCTCCAGCCCAACCAGCGGAGGCCCAGATTCCAGACCTGGAGACTGCCTTGCTGTCTGTGCTAGCGAAGGCCAGAGATGACAGCGCTTTCCTGGCCCAGTTGTCTCAAGACCCGGAACAAGCCCTCGAGGGTTACCACCTGCCTGACAGGGCCAGAGCCGCTCTGGCCAGCGGAGATATCTCCTGGCTGGAGTCCAGAATAGGCACATTGGATGAGCCACTCCGTACCTGGCTCACCTCCCGATTGTCCCAGGAGAAATGGTAGAGGCTCAAAGCCTCTGCCATTTCCCCTCCTCCACTCCACACCTAGTCAGGCGATGCGCCTTGCTATCCCTTCTCCGCAGCCAGCTTTCTCGCCCTGCCCAGGTCAGCCCGGGTATTGATGTTGAAG
Source organism: Dehalococcoidia bacterium (assembly GCA_034430415.1). Lineage (GTDB taxonomy): Bacteria > Chloroflexota > Dehalococcoidia > GIF9 > AB-539-J10 > JADFUZ01. The sequence goes on along the minus strand of DAOUEN010000075.1, from coordinate 3,847 downwards.
AAGCTCAGATGTTCCGGGTCAAACCTGGCAATCTCTTCCTCGTCCACATATCGCACCTTGACCATATTGAGAAGCTGGCCTATCCTCAGTTCATTGCGCTGCAGCAGGCTATGGATAGAACCCAGGCAGCTCTTCGAATACACCGCACAGAGCGGCTCGACCCCCTTCGCCGTGCGAGGAACAACGACATCAAAGGCCGGGGAGACTCTCACCATGTAGCCGAGCAACCCGGCGTTCAAGAACGGCATATCGCAGCCGACCACGATGGCTCGCGACGCAGACGATGCCGCCAACCCGGAGTAGATGCCAACGAGTGCACCCACGCTGGGATAGACGTCGCCCACCACCTTCACCGCTACGGACTTGGGACATCTCGCTGCGGCGAGTTGACGTCCTAACCCTGGATCAAGCGCGCCGCGGAGTTCATCTGGACAATCTCTCCCTGAAGCTACCACGATGATCTCCGTGCTCAGCCCAGCCAGCCGGTCAATTACCCACTGGATAAGGCTCTTGCCACTCAGTATCTCCAGAGCCTTGTCAAAACCAAGCCTTGAGCTGTCACCACCAGCGAGCACTATGGAAGTCATAACCCGATTTGCCCAGGATTGCAACGCCACCCCAACGTGCTACCAGTCACGCCGCAGCGCGTCCTTGTTTGCCTCAGCACTCCTTCTCCGTTTAGAATACCACCATCCAGAATACCGATATAAGCATGTCCCGGGCTCTTGTTGCAACCCCCCAGCTTCCTTGGCTTCAGCTCTCGTCCCATGGGCTTGGCGCTTGGGCCCTCAGCCGGTGAACACTTGATAGACATGAGGATGATCAGGAAGTTCAGAGTAGCCTGGAAGTACTACGTCCTCCAGAGCTTCTTGGCCTCTCTCACCGTATTCCTTGTTCTTCTATTCCTGACTATAAAGGATGCCGTGATAGTAGCAGCGATCGGTGCTACCGCCTTCATAGTCTTCGCCATGCCGGCCAATGTCACCGCTCATGCCAGAAATATCATCGGGGGGCATTTGATCGGCTTCACCGCCGGCTGCCTTTGCGCCCTGATCCCGCAGCCATCCATGTGGTTGTCGATCACAGCGTACTCGCTCGCCGTCGGACTCTCTACTCTCGTAATGGTCATCGTAGACAAGGAACACCCACCAGCCGCGGCTACTGCTCTGGGGCTGGCCATTATGGGGTTCTCCCTGAACGCAGCCATCGCGGTCATCACCAGCGCCGTAGTGCTGGGGCTGGCTCACCATTTCCTCAAGGACTTCCTCAGGGACCTGGTATGAGGCTGACCACCATGAAGATCCTGGGCATTGAAACATCGTGTGACGAAACGGCAGCCGCCATTGTGGCTGATGGCCACAGCATTATGTCAAACGTCGTGGCCTCCCAAATAGACATCCATAGCCGCTACGGCGGCATTGTCCCCGAAGTCGCCTCCAGGCAACACCTGCTCACCATTGTCCCCGTGATAAGTAGGGCTTTGTCTGACGCTGCTGTCGCCTGGGAGAATATTGATGGCGTTGCTGTGACCTACGGCCCCGGTCTCTCAGGGTCATTGCTCGTGGGAGTCAATGCCGCCAAGGCAATCGCCTTCGCCAGACAGTTACCTCTCACCGGCGTCAATCATCTCGAGGCACATATCTACGCCAACTGGCTGAGCACTCCATCACACGAGAACAACCAGATCAGCTTCCCCTGTCTTTGCCTCGTCGTCTCCGGAGGGCACAGTGACCTGGTGCTGATGAAGGGACACGGACAGCTTGACAGACTGGGACACACCCGTGACGATGCTGCCGGCGAAGCCTTTGACAAAGCAGCGAGGATCCTGAATTTGGGCTATCCTGGAGGCCCGGCCATCGAGAAAGCAGCTAGGGCAGGGACGCCGCGCCTCCCCCTTCCCCGAGCCTGGCTCAAGGACAGCCACGACTTCAGCTTCAGCGGCCTGAAGACCTCCCTCTGGCATCTCGTCCAGAGAGAGAACGTCCTGTCCGACCCTTCTTTGCTCGCCGATACTGCGGCCAGCTTCCAGAATGCGGTGGTGGATGTTCTGGTATCCAAGACGATCCACGCCGCTAGGGAATTCAAAGCAAGACAGATACTGCTCAGCGGTGGTGTGGCAGCCAACAGGCTGCTTACTGAGCGCTTCCTCAACTCCTCCCCTCTCCCCGTCCTTGTTCCACCTCCCCACCTCTGTACCGACAACGCAGCCATGGTAGCTGCCTGCGGTTACTACTACTTCCAGAGAGGGCAGCTGAATGGCTACGACCTGGACGTAGTTCCCAGCCTCACCATCGCCTAGGCACCGGGCACCCGGAGCACTCCCCTTCACGGCAGTAGGTCCTGAAGATGTGAATCAGTCCCTGCTGGCGGCAGGCAGTAAGTTCACGGCCATATTCCCAGCAAAGCTGCCTTGCCATATGTCGGGTTATGGCATTATCCGCTAGCCTGGGGTAACAAGAGTAAAGCCTTATTGCCTTCTCCCGTAAAGCTGGATCATCAGCTACTCTTCCCCAGCCAAAGGCAAATGGCAGGATTACGTTGACCAGAATCTCTCCCGCCTTGCTGCGCCCCACTAGGGCTGGCTTCCTTGTTTTCGAACCGAAGTCATGGTGCTCTTGCCAGACGCCGTCAGCCAACACCGCCAGGCCATCCTCCAGCCAGCGGTGGCCCAGTGACACTGGTGCTCCTCTGACCAACTGCAACATTCCCTGTAGCAGCCCGTCCTCGTGGTGGCGCTGAAGCAGACAGCCTGCAGCCAGAATCCGGCGCACCGGCGAGTTATTAGGATACACGTGGCTGAGATGCCAGTCGCCGTGGCTCATGGTTACGGCTCCCCGACCCTCCACCCGCCATATCTCTTCCCACCTGCTTGCCTGCTCCCCTCCATCAAACCCCCTTCCCCCTCGCTGGCTGGGCAATAACCCCGCCACGCCCAGCAAGCAGGCCTGCTTCAGTAGCAAGCTCCTTCTCAGTCTCCCTCTTTCCAACAAACCCAGAGGCATCATGCGGGCAAGTTCTTCAAAAGGCTTCACGTTCCCTGAGTAGCCCAGACCTCTCATGACACCCCTCCACAACACCTCTCCTCCCTCTAGCCACCGTGACTCGGTCCCCAGGGAGTCTGCCTTCTGTCGGAACCTCTCTTCGCCGGCGACCTGGAGCAATTCCCCCAGCCTTTGGCTGTCCCTGTCCCCCCTGCTCTCAACGCAGGGAAGACACCGGTAGGCCAGCATCTGCAAGTCACGCGGCAGACTCAGAACTGGAATTGACACACCGCTCCGCAGCAAGGTGACTACTCCCACCTCATGCTGCGCCACCACATGAAGAACCACTCCATCATATTCAGAATCACCATAGTGGCCATGCCCATACCAGTCGCTGGACTTGACGTGACATTCCACATCCCCCTTCACTAGGTTGGACCGATTCATTATGACAACAGCGTCTCGATAGTCAGGGCCACGACCTCCGTTGGCTCTGCCAGGATACACGACTTTGAGCAACTCGCCTCCCTCGGTGGTCAACTCCCTACCCACCAGGCGCTCCCACTGCGCCGCCACCTGTTCTTCCGGGATTTTTATCCGTTTACGTGTAGCAACCGCCAAAATTTTTCCCTCCCCTGCCACCCCACCACACGCCACATAGCCTGCAGCCATCCGCCTCAACCCGGTTCATCATCCTCCCTCCTGGTTCTGTAATAGAACCCGCTCCGCTCGGCAACAATGCTGAGCAGAGTGTCCGAGCTGCCGCGAGGTTGATACATCCCTGTCTCCCATTCACTGATCGTCTGCTGCCTTATACCCAGCTCCTCCGCCATTCTCCCCTGAGTCAACCCCAGGTGCTGCCTCAG
>DAOUEN010000074.1:0-5155 GCA_034430415.1 Dehalococcoidia bacterium | reverse complement strand
CCCAGGGCCCTTATCCTGGAGGGGACCAATGTGCGGCGTGAGGCCAACGTCTCCGAGCAAGAGGTATACCACCACGGCTTGGAGGCCATCCGCAGGTCGGATGGCCTGGTCATCGCCGATTTTGCCGCCAGGGATGTGGACCGCCTGCTCACCTTCCTGCAGATTGCCAGGGACACGGGGAGAAGGCTGGCTATACTCCCCAGGGATGCCTACCTGCTGAGGACCATGCGTCTTCTGGAGCCCGAGACCCCGGACATCGCCCGGGAGGACGGGCTGGTCATCTACCAGGACACCACGGCCAGCAAGAGCCCCAGCCTGTGGCTGCGCCACATCTGCCAGGACTACGACAGCAAGCTGGTCCTGGCCCGGGACGTGAATGCCGCCCAGGACGAGTTCGTCCTAGCCTTCAGCTTCTTCGACCTGAACGAGCTGCCCAGCATCCGGCCCCGGCCGGGGAGCCTTTACGTCTATAGCTCCAGCGAGCCCCATGACGAGGAGCAGGAGATCGACTTTCGCCGCCTGCACAGCTGGCTGGAGCACTTCGGGTTCAGGAGCTTCGGCCTGCCGGTGGAAAGTGCTGGTGGGTGGCAGGTGCCCGAGGGCGAGGAAGGACTGCATGCCTCGGGGCATGCCTGCGGACCTGACCTGCTGGAGGTAGCTCGGGAGATCGGGCCGGAACTGCTCATACCGGTGCACGGTGAGCACCCGGAGTACTATCTCGAGTCGCTCGGCGGCGGCCGGACCGAAGTGCTTCTCCCCATTGAGGGCGGCACCATCGAGATATAGGCCCGGGGGGAAGCGGCCGTTTACCTTATGGCGGTCCCCGGATTCAGTATGCCGTTGGGGTCAAACACGCGCTTGATTCCCTGCATCAGTTCCTTTGATTTCCCGTCCATGTAGAGGTCAAGCTCGGACATCCTGATCTTCCCTATGCCGTGCTCGGCGGTAATGGTGCCGCCCAGCCGGGCCATCTCCTTGTATATCTCGGCCTTGGCCTCTTTCAGCAGACCCCTGTCAGCCAGGTCCTTCATCACCAGGGGGTGGAGGTTGCCGTCCCCGGCGTGACCCAGGGTAATGATGCGGGTGTCAAAGCGCTTCGCGATTCGCTCCATGGCATCCATGAAGTTGGCCACCTCGGCCGGGGGCACTACTACATCGAGGGGGTCTGCCACCTGTGGCTTCAGCGCCGTGTACATCTCGCTCCTTATCTTCAGGATATCGGCCTGCTCCTCTTTCCTCTCGGCGATCAGGGTATCCACGGCGTTGTACTTCTGGCAAACATCGGCTATCTGCTGGCACTGGGAGTACACGTCCTCCTCGCTGGCCCCGGTGACCATTATGATGAGATGGGCCGTGCCTTTGGCCGGCGGCCATTTCAGGCCCAGGTACGCCGCCGTTGTTTCCATGTCTTCACGGTCCACGTATTCGATGGCCAGAGGTATTACGCCGCTCTGCAGTATCTTGGGAACTGCTTTTATTGCCTGGTGACGGTCGTCGTAGGAGATGACCAGCGTGGCCGTGCCAGCGAACTTGGGGTACAGGCGGAAGATGACCCTCGTTATGATGCCCAGGATGCCCTCGCTCCCTATCATGAGATGCATCAGGTCAAGCCCGGTGTTGTTCTTGAGCAGCTTGCCACCCATGTTCACGACCTCCCCCGTGGGGAGGACCACCTCGAGGCCCTTCACGTAGTTTCTAACCACTCCGTATTTGATTGCCCTGGTGCCGCCGGCGTTGCAGGCAACCATGCCGCCGATCTGGGCGCCCTCGTCCCCGGGATGTGGAGGAAAGAGGAGGTCGGCAGCTTCCACGGCCTGTATCAAATCCCGCAACGTCACTCCTGCCTGGGACACCACCATCAGGTTCTCCCGGTCTATCTCCTCGATCTTGTCCAGCCTTTCCAGGGAAAGAACCACTCCGTCCTGGGTTGGTATGGCACCCCCGATGTTTCCCGTGCCTCCGCCCCGGGGATAGACCAGGGTTTTCTCTCTATTGGCCAGCTTCAGTACGCGGGAGATCTCCTCTGTATTGGCGGGCTTCACCACGACAACGTTCTCGGCCGCTCCCGGCCTTACCGGTATGGCGGTCTCGTCCACCAGGTAGCTCTCCATCTGCTCTCTCCTGGTGATGACCCAGTCCTCTCCCACGATGCGCTGTAGCTCGTCCACGTTCATCATTTCCAATGCCTCCTTTGGCCTTGCCCCGATGGAACCTGCCGGTGCTCCCTTGCTCCCTGGCACAAGGCCGTAGGGGAGCTGGATACAGGAGCGGACAGAAGGACCACGGGTTTCTCCAAACGGTTCCGGCCGGTGCAATACTAGCACCGGGTGTGAGCGCCATCAACCCCCTGGGGCGACTCCGCGTTAGGAGGACGTGCTATCCCCCGGCGCTGGCGCCGCTCAGGTAGCCTCTTCAGAGCAGGCCCTTTCTCTCCAGGGCCCAGAGTATGCCGGGGACTCTGAGGTCCAGGGCGGTATCGTCCGGGAGGTTCAGCAGGTAGTCATCCACCTGCGCCACCGGCACCTTCACCACCTCGATCTCCTCCGAGCTGTCCCCACGCTGTCTGCCCACCAGCCTCACGCCGGGGGCGAAGAAGTGAGTGGCCCTGGTGGCGGTTAGAACGGGGCACAGCGGCACCGAGACAATGGGGATAAGCTCCGCCGCCTCGTAGCCGGTCTCCTCCAGGAGCTCTCTCCTGGCGGCCTCCTCCCTGCTTTCTCCCTCCTTGTCGGTGAGCCCGGCGGGGAACTGTACGACATAAGATTCCAAAGCGGCCCTCCAGTTCCTCTCCAGGATCAGTTCCCTCTCTCCGGTGAGGGGGACGACCACCACCGCCCCTTCCCCGTAGACGTTCTTTCTCTCCATCGTCTCCCAGACGTACTCCCTGCCGCCCTTGCGGCAGTGCTTCCTGACGAAGCGCAGGTACCGTCCTTCAAAGGCGATTTCTCTGTCCAGAATATCCATCTTCTGTTGCTCCTTTCCCGTTACTACCTCACAGGTGAGGGGAACAGGGTACTGAAGAGGAGGCTGGCATCCCGCAGGTTCATGTAGGAGCCCGGCGGCATCAGGGGCAGTAGAGGAAGTCTTCGATCAGTCTGCCGACCTCGTCCTCCCTACCGTGCAGCCTCTGGCTGAGGTCCCTGTCGTCGTAGCTCTTGAGCTTCGCCGCGGCCTGATCGATTACGGTGGGAGAGAAGACGCCGTCCCGCTGATATATGTCGCGCTGTTTGAGAAGCAAGTCAGCCGATTCCCAGCAGGAGACAGGCAGGTGTGGCAGCCCCTGCTGAAGCTCCTTGTGCTCCGGAGCGAAGATGTTCACGTCCACGTAGAGCTTCTCGGCCACCTGCAGTGAGTCCTCCATCTCCAGGCCGTGACGGGCGGCCACCGCCAGCCCCGCCAGCAGCAGGTAGATGTTGGCCGAGCCATCGGGGCAGCGTATCTCCACCGTCTGGTTGTCCACAGGCGCGGGGGACTCGCCGCTTTCCCGCGGGTTGGCGTCCCTGGCCATGTCGGCAACGTTGAGCCATCCCAGGGGCACTCTCACCAGCACGGACCTGTTGCGGTCACCCCAGCATATATGTGTGGGGGCCTCCTGGTGGGGGACCAGCCTCAGGTAGGAGGTGGGGACAGTGTTGCCGAAGGCGGTCAGCGAAGGAGCCAGAGTGAGATAGCCGGCGATGGCCTTTCTGGCTGTGTCGCTGAGCCGGTTCCCTTCAGTCATCATGGTCCTGCCGTTCCTGACCAGCCTGGTGTGGATGTGAAGGCCGTTGCCAGCATGGCCGGCCAGGATCTTGGGGGCGAAGGTAGTTGTCACCCCATGCTTGTGCCCCAGCATCCGCAGCATCCACATGGCGATGGCTACCTGGTCGGCGGCGTCTTCTGCGGGCACGGGCAGCAGTTCAATCTCGTGCTGCTCCATATCACGCCCGTCGCCGGAGATGTTGCCGACCTCGGAGTGGCCGTACTTCACCGCCACCCCTGCCTGGGAAAGGGCCACCATGGCCTCACATCTCAGCCGCTCCCACTTGCAGAAGGGGGAGGACTCGTGGTAACCCTTCTGGGCCTTGACCGAATACGCCTGCTGGCTGTCATGGATGACGTAGTACTCCAGCTCGCCCATAGCCTCCAGAGTCAACCCGGTGCTGTTCCTCAATGCCTCCTGAGCCTTCCTGACGATGTTCTCGGGGGCGCTGGGAAGGCGCTTGCCCTCGCTGCTGTAGTAGGAGCAGAGAACGTCCACCGCGGGAACGTCACAGAAGGGGTTCACGTAGGCGGTGCCGTACCGTGGCACGATATAGAGGTCGCTTGAGGCGGCATCGATATAGGGTAGCAGGCTGGAGCCGTCCACCCTTTCCCCCATCGACAGCAGGCGGTCCAGGTCGGCTCGGCCGGTGACAGGGAAATTGAGGGTCTTCAGCCTCCCGTCTCCCCCGATGTGGCGGAAGTTCAGCACCTGGATGTCGTTGGCCTCAATGAACTTGACGAGGTCCTGCCGGGTGAAGTCGGCGGCAGGTTTTCCCAAGAACCGGGATATCTTGTTCGCATTCGCTCCGGCTACGTCTTTCATAGGGGGAATTCTAGCACCCGTAGCAGTAGGCCTCAAGAACACGGCGTCCCTGTCAATTTCAGGAAAGCAAGCTGCCCACCGATTTGGGCTGGCACAGGTCGACTCAGACCTTTGCGCCGCAGCCCAAGTGGCAAGCGATCCGTCCTAGAGTTCCCAGATGCTCTGTAACTCCTGGAAATCGATGAGGCCGCTTTCGGCTATGTTTTCGATCTCAATACCGGCCTCGACGGCTGCCGCTACCGGGTTGAGCCCGCCGAGTTGCACAATGCCGATGCGGTTCAAACCTATGGGGACCTGACACACGGGCTCGCTGGCGTTGCCGACGGCATAGACCCCGCCGATGCCCGATTCCTTGAGCGCGGCGATCTTCTCCTCGAGCACCGGCCTCGCAGGCGCCGGTATTGCCCGAAAGACACCCAGTATCTTGCCATTCCCGGTCCTCGCAGTTGCGGTGACGCTTGTCATCCGCGCCCGAATGAACTGTTCAGAGGGGTCGAGGGAGGTACCGGCATAGTCGATTATGGAAACGAAGCGCCTTGGCTTTGAATCTCTAACCTCAAGTAGACCTCCAAACTTATACTCCGTAGG
>DAOUEN010000073.1:0-3670 GCA_034430415.1 Dehalococcoidia bacterium | reverse complement strand
GCTACGTCCCGCTGATTCTGCTTCTCACCATCTCCAACTATCTCTTGAGATTCTGCAAATGGCACTTCTACTTGAGGAGCATTGGCATCGCCATAGGATGCAGGGACAGCATGGTGATATTCTTCAGCGGGCTTACCATGTCGGTAACCCCGGCCAAGCTGGGTGAGGTGTTCAAGTCCTACTTGCTGAAGAGACTGAACGGCACAGATGTCAGCAGATCAGTTCCGGTAGTCCTGGCTGAGAGGACTACCGATGTCCTCAGTCTGATAGTACTGGCAGCCATCTCCTTCTCGGCCCTGGAATACGGACTGGAGGTGCTGATCGCAGTTCTGGCTGTCCTGTTAATACCGATAGTCCTGTTACAGTCGAGGCGAATATGCATCAGACTGCTTGAGGCCCTCAAGTCGCTGCCCCTTCTCGCCCGGCTGTCGGACAGCCTAGTCACCGCCTACGAAAGCGCCTACGTCCTTTTCCGACTGAGAATCCTGCTGGTAGCCATATCAATAAGTGTGATCTCCTGGGGTTTCGAGTGCCTGGCGATGTACTATGTCCTGCTGGGCTTCGGTGTGGAAGCCTCCCTACCGCTGAGCACTTTCGTATTCTCCTTCTCGTCTCTGGCGGGGGCGATATCCATGATCCCCGGCGGGCTGGCGGTGGCTGAGGGAAGCTTCGCCGGACTGCTGATACTGTCTGGATTCGCCAGGGAGATCGCCGCCGGCGCCACGGTTCTTATCAGGTTTTGCACGCTATGGTTCGGGGTCATGCTAGGAGCAGTTACCCTGCTTCTGTTCAGAAACAGGTTTGCCTGATCGCCGCAGCGCGATGCCTCTTTCCCCCTACTCCACCCTGGCAACGTAGAAGTGATAACGCCCAGGATGGTCGGAGTGCGCTGACACAACCATCACCATGCTGATCTCGTCTGGCTGCTCCCATCCTGCCTGGCTCCAGTATCCAGCCAGGTCTATGGTCTGCTCCGACCACCGGCGCAACTCAACTTCCTCGATCACCAGCATCCGGTAGCCCTCTTCATACGGGAAGATTTCCTGACCGTCGACCCTGTCAGAGAAGCCCACTATGACTGAACGCCCCCCGTCATCCACGAAATGAATTCCCCGCAACAGCTCAGGGCGCTCGGAGGGTTCAGTATTGACCTCGGGCCAGACCTGCACCTTAACCGGACTCTCAGGAAACGGCATCTTCTGAGCGATTCCAGCATACGTAGAGTCAAGCTCACCATCCTGTTCCCCGTTCTCATAGACCGTCAGTTCCACACACTTCCTGCCAGCGACATACGCTTCATCGACGCCAGCCTCATCTCCCAGACCTCTAGTAATCACCGGGTCCCAGCCTACCGGAAACCTCAGCCCGTCGTCCGTCACCCACTGCTCAAATTCTCCATTGAAGATGCCTCCTGCTCCTGCGCCCAGGCGATAGATCTCCACCCTGCATATATTGTCGGGCTCCACCACCTTCACCAGCTGGCTGTTGCGCTGCACGCGCCGCCGCAGGTCTATGACCTGCGAGGCCTTTTCCCCCCACTTGGCCCACGAGTCCCAGCACACGTACTCCACTCCTTCATCGATCAGGTTATTGAGAATCTCCTCCGGCGCCTTCTGCTCCAGAAACAGCAGAGCGAAGGAGTCAAAAGCCAGAGTGCTCTCGAGGCTGTTCGACATCGCTGCGAAGGTGGGACTGGTGGCCCATATCTTCTTTGCCCCGGCTCCCTCGAGATAGCTCAGCGTCTCCTCATACATTCGTTCTTCGTAAGTAGAAAACACGTGTCCAAAGGTGTGACCATAGCCCGTGTAATTGCTCAATAGAGCCACGCTGAGACTCAGGAAAAGCAGGAATATGGCCGACACCACCAGCAGTCCCGCCCTGAGCCTCGCAACAAGCATCCCGACATCCACCGGCAACACCAGCCAGGAGACAGCCAGGTATAGAAGAGGGTACAGGCAAATGAAGTATCTGGGCATAGCGGGGAAAAACTGACACAGCGCAAAGGCCACAAAGAGCGACACGGCCAGGAAGCAATCGCTCTGCGAAAATTGTTTCTTGTTCAACACCAGAAAGAGGAAAGGAATAACGAGCAGAACGGGCAGACATACCAGCTGGAGGAAGTCGGTATTCCCCGGAGCCAGTCGGATCAACCCCACAACGGAGGGGAACTCAGCCAGTGGGCGGTCCTGTTGCAGCAAAATGGTCTGGTGGACGAACTCCTGCGGCATCCTGAGCCAGAAGAAGCCAGTGACAGAGAGGAAGCCAATCGCGGCGCCTGCCGTGAGCACCCACAAGCCCTTACTGCGCCTCAGTCCCCACAGAGCCAGAGACCACTTCCTGAAAGGAGGCTTCATTCCCAGCAACGCCGTCGAGACGAAGAAGGGCAATATGAAGACGAGCGCCGCAACGCTTACATCTCCGGCTGTCAGCCCCATGGAGTCAAGGAAAGGAACTGCTATGGGCAACCACAGACCCCACCTGAGGATGAGCAGAACAGCGTAGAAGACAACAGCAAAACACAGATAGCTGAGCCACAGCGCCGGTCTCCCCAGCGCCCTTACCGATTGCCAGAACCCCTCGCCCAGAGAGAGCAGGGCGATGGCCACGACGATCCCGGCGACCACCGGGACAAAGAGATATTTCGTTGCCAGGGCCAGCCCCATAGCCAGCCCGCAGAAGAAGAGGCTCCTTCGCCTCCTGCCGCCAATGAAGTCGATGGCGAAGTAGACCGCCCCCAGTATGAAGAGCACACCCAGCATCTCCTGAACGGCGCGCCTCCCCAGATACACCACCATCGGCGCCACCGCAAAGAGGGCTGCCGCCGCGAGTCCCGCCCTGGCATGATACATCTTCTTCCCTATGAGATAGATGAGCACGACGCAGGCCAGAGACAAGGCAATGGAAAGGTATCTCCCGTGGAAGAAGCTGTACCCGAATACCTTGTACACTGCGGCCAGCACGAAGTCATACAGGGGAGGGTGAATCAGCATGAAGTCCTGGTAAGGCAAGTATCCCTGCGAGATGAAGCGACCCCCCAGAGAGTAGGCTCCCTCATCGAAGTCGTGGAGTATGTTGAACAGATGGTGGATGTTCCACACCCTGAGATAGAGCGCCAGGGCCAGTATGCCCAGCAGGCCCTGGATGTTCCTGTCTCTAATGGCCACGCCCACCCGAGACAGGGCATGCTTTGTTCCCTTCATCGCCAAAAGCGCTCTCCAATGGCCCTGTTCAAGACCAAAGCCCTCCACAGCCAGACACTATTATACGATATGTCGAGCCGCTTTGAGCATAGACCCTGTGCTCCGCTCCGAAATCCACCGTAACAGTCTGGCGGCCAAGCGGCAGGCGATGCCGCCCTGTTGCCCTGAACAGCCAGGGAACATCGAGGCAGGGGGTGGCCTGGCAATAGCAGAGAGGCCTGCCACAATCAACCTGTGGCAAGCCTCTCATCATTCGCGAGGGTCTGCTACCCACTGTTGCCAGGACAGCCTACAATCGTGTCAGACCGCCCTAGCACTTATCGCAATCGTCTGGTTTGTCGGAAGCATCCGCCAGGTAGCCAGTGGTGGCATCGATAGAACCAGTGTCCCAACTGAATGACAGCGCGGGTTCACCTCCCAGCAGATACATGCACGCGTCGGCCATGTCGCTGTCGGGAACCGTGCCGCTG
>DAOUEN010000072.1:0-2260 GCA_034430415.1 Dehalococcoidia bacterium | reverse complement strand
GCCGGCAGTGAGACGACCCTCCCCGCCACCTTCTCGCCGGTCTCCATCTCCAGCTCGATGGCCACGTCCCCCACGATGCGACCCTCCGCCTCCACCCCGGGGATGTCGTCCATCTCTCTGGCGGCCCTCTCGGCAACGTAGTCCATCGATATCCAGTAGTCGGCCATGCGCAGGCGCTGGTAGGTCCCCTCGTAGGAGACGTAGAGGTTCTGATAGGACTGGTAGGAGCCCACGAAGGCGGCCACGCCGAAGACGATGATGAGGGTCACGGCGCCGAACTGCGCCCGGGACGCCCTGAGGTCCCGCAGGACCTTGCGCTGCAGCCGGGACACCGCTACCATTTGAGCTCTTCGGGGTCGAGCAGGTTGGTGTTGCGGACCACCTCGGTCAGGCGTCCGTCGCGGAGGCGTACCACGCGGTGGGCGATGTCGCCTATGGCGGAGTTGTGGGTCACCACCACCACGACCTTCTGCCTGGTTTCATTGAGGGTCCTCAGCAGCTTGAAGATGCGTTTGCCCGTCTCGAAATCCAGGTTGCCGGTCGGCTCATCGCAGAGGAGGACCGAGGGGTCGGTGGCCAGTGCTCTGGCGATGGCCACCCGCTGGTTTTCGCCCCCGGACAGCTCGCTGGGGAAGTGCTTCATGCGCTCTTCCAGCCCGACCTCCCGCAGTATCTCGTCGGGAGACCTGCGGTGGGACACAAGCTCGGCGGCGAACTCCACATTCTCCCTGGCCGTAAGCGTGGGGATCAGGTTGAAGAACTGGAAGATGAACCCGATCTGGGTGCGGCGGAAGCTGGTGAGACGGCCCTCCGAGAGCCGGGTGATTTCGATGCCGTTGACCACGATGCGCCCCGAGCTGGCCGAGTCCAGGCCTCCAATGAGGTTGAGAAGGGTCGTCTTCCCCGACCCGCTCGGGCCCAGGAAGACAATGAACTCCCCCGCGGCGATATCGAGGGTGACCTCCCTCAGGGCCGGCACCTCGATCTTGCCCATGCGGTAGCTCTTGGAGACCTTCTCCAGGATGATCCGGGGCTCCCCGACCTGCTCGCGGGCTGAGTCCGCCTGTAGAACCTGTGTCATGCCGACCGCTATAGTAGGGTGTCGGGGCTCAGGCTGTCAATTCTTGACACGGCTCCAGATTTGCATTACTGTTCCACTCCATCAGACTTGTGAGAGGAGGTATGCGATGTTCAAGAAGATGCTGGTCTGTCTCGATGGCTCAAGCCTTGCGGAGCAGGTCTTGCCCTATGCGACGGAGGTGGCGCAGCGCTTTGGCAGCAGGATAGTGCTCCTCCAGGTGATCCATCTTCCCGCCTCGTTCGCGGCGGCGGCAGCGCAGGGTGGGGAGAAGATACTGGCGGAGGAAGCAAGCAGACTTGCCGGCGAGGCCAGGGTCTACCTGGAAGGGGTGGCGGCATCCCTGCGGGGGAAGGGGCTGGAGGTGGAGGCCGCGGCACTGGAGGGTACGCCCAGTGAGGCTATAGTGACCTTCGCCCGGGAGAATGAAGTGGACCTTATTGCCATTGGGACTCACGGGCGGAAGAGCCTGGGACGCTTGGTCTTTGGCAGCGTGGCCGACCATGTCCTCAAACACTCGAGCATCCCGGTGCTTACCGTGAAGCCGCAGGACAAGTAGGCGTAGCGGAGCGGCATCTTCGCGCCCTGGAGATGAAAATCTCTGGCCATTGGGCACAGTGCTGCGTCGACTCGCGGGTGAAGAGAACTAATACGAAAGGAGTAGTGAATCCAAGATGAAGGAAGCGAACAGTTATTCAGCAATCGGGACGTTTGGCAAGGTGGTTGCCTATAGACTCCTACCCGGTACAGACTTCATGACCGGTATTCGAGACCTCTGTAATGAGCATGGGATTCGTCACGGAGCGTTGCTGTCGGCTACCGGGAGCCTACAGAAGGCCACTTTCATGGTTGCTGTGCCGAATGAGAAGGCCAAGCTGGGGTCGGCTTACAGTGAACCCTCTGTCAAGGCCGGGCCCATAGAAGTGCTCACTGTGCAGGGTATGATTCTGGAAGATGAGGGTAAGGTTGACTTCCATTTCCATGGATCATTCATCGACAAAGATCTCAATGTATTCGGTGGTCACATAGTCGAAGGTGAGAATCCAGTACTGGTGACTCTGGAGGGGGTGGTGGCAGAGCTCATCGGTCCCAAGCTGGGGAGGCGCTACGATGAGCAGGTAGGTGGGAGGATATTCCATCCCGCGCAGGGATGATATGCCGCTTGGCGGTTGTTCCCAGGGT
>DAOUEN010000071.1:0-12112 GCA_034430415.1 Dehalococcoidia bacterium | reverse complement strand
AGACCACTTTCGCTGATAACCCCGTGGAGGTGGCTTTGCAGTGGAAGTCCCAGGGCGCTAGGTGGCTGCACGTGGTTGATTTGGATGGAGCGGCTGTGGGCGAGCCCAGGAACGCGGCGGTGGTGAAGAGGATAATAGGTAGAAGCGCCTTACTGGTGGAACTGGGTGGCGGCATCAGGAAGGAAGAGGTAGCGGAGGAGCTACTACACAGTGGGGTGAGTCGTATAGTCCTGGGGACGGCGGCTATAGAGAAGCCAGAACTGGTGGAGAAGCTTAACCGCCGGTTTGGCCAGGCTGTTGTGGTTGGCCTTGATGCTCGAGATGGCAAGATCGCTATCCGCGGCTGGCGAAAAGACACGGTTTTCGATGTTCTCGACTTGGCCAGGGAGATGACGAGGATCGGGGTGAAGCGATTCATATACACGGACGTAAGACGGGATGGCACACTAACGGAGCCCAACTTCGATGCCATAGGAAAGTTGATGGACAGGCTGGATGTGCCCGTCGTTGCCTCAGGCGGCGTTGCAAGGCTGGAGCATTTGCAGAGGCTTGGCGAACTCGGAGTGGAGGGAGCTATTGTAGGCAAGGCTCTTTATACAGGGGATATCAATTTGCGGGAAGCGATAGCCCGTTTCGGAGGTTAGATGCTGAAGCTCGATGACAAGGGTCTGATTCCAGCCATTATTCAGGATGCCCGGAATGACGAAGTGCTAATGCTGGGCTACATGAATAGAGAGTCCCTCAGGCTGACGCTATCCAGCGGGGATGTCTGGTTCTATAGCCGCAGTCGACAGGAGTTGTGGCACAAGGGGGCCACCTCGGGCAATTTCCTCAGGGTGAGGTCCATTCTCAAGGATTGTGACGGTGATACCCTGCTGATTCAGGCCGAGCCTGTCGGGCCGGTGTGCCATCTGGGCTATCGGACTTGCTTCCTCAAGGACGAGGAGGAGCAGAGGTTCTTAGAGGAGCAGGACTTGGACTAGCTATCATTGCTCCTCTTTCTCTTCAGATCTGTCAGCCTCGACGGCCTCTTTTAGCGCTGATATGGCGGTCTCTAGCTGGTCGCCATCTGGCTCTCGCGTAGTCATGGATTGCAGCGTCAACCCTGGGGCCAGGAGTACCTTAGATAAGATACTATTGCTGTGACTCGCTCCGAGCTTGGTGACTTCGTACCCAATGGCGGCAATAACCGGTAGGAGGACTATGCGGGAGGCAACACTTATCCATATTGCCGGGCGACCAAGCAGGGCGAAGACAAGGATGGAGATGATTAGCACGGCAAAGATGAAGCTGGTGCCACAGCGCGCATGAGCGGTGGGGTAGTCCTTGACCGCTTCCACCTCCAGGGGGCATCCATTCTCGTAGGCGTTGACCACTTTGTGCTCTGCTCCGTGATAGGCGAAGACCCTTCCTATGTCAGGGAAGAGTCCTATGACCTTAAGGTAAGCGATGAAAATGCCAATACGGACGAAGCCCTCGAGCAAGTTACTCACAAAGTCAGAGGCAATATAGGTGTCGAGCAGGCGTGCAATCAGAAGAGGAGCGACGAAGAAGAGCGCTGCTGCGAAGGCAATACTGGCGGCTGCAACCCCCCACAAGGCTAACGTTGGTATCTGTTTCTCTTCTTCGGCTGAGGCGATCTGGGCAGAGTAGAGCAAAGACTTGATTCCCAGAACCAGCGTCTCGATGAGGACGATAACGCCTCTGATGAGAGGGCTTTCTCTGAGGCGACCTCTGTATATCTTGGCCAGGGGTTCTGTTCTTGTCTCCAGTCGTCCGTCTGGGCGCCGCACAGATACGGCCATGTTGCCTCGCCCCCGCATCATCACGCCCTCGATGACTGCCTGCCCACCGTAGGAAAAGCCCTTTGCTGTTCCCCTCTTCATTTCTTCCATGCAATGACATTCAGGTTGCTAGCTGTTCAAGAAATCAATGAGGGATGGTCTGTCTCACCATCCCTTGGCTCTGCAATCGTGCCCGACTGGTCAATCCTTAATGTTGTATCGCTTCTTGAAGCGTTCCACTCTTCCCATGGTGTCAACTATTCTCTGCTTGCCTGTATAGAACGGGTGACATCTGCTGCAAACCTCGACCCTCAGCTCTGGACTAGTTGACCCAGTGGTGAAAGTGTTGCCGCAAAGGCAGGTCACCTTGGCATTATCATAGTACTTCGGGTGAATCTTAGGTTTCACTGTAAACGCTCACTCTCTTCTTATACTTGGTTGCCGGCTCATAGGTGACATGACCATCTATCAGGGCGAAAAGAGTGTGATCCCTGCCCATACCTACGTTATTGCCTGGTGCAATGCGGGTTCCGCGCTGCCTGACCAGAATATTCCCAGCGCGCACCTGCTGCCCACCGTATCTCTTGACTCCCAGACGCTTAGACTGACTGTCGCGCCCACATCTTGTACTGCCGCCACCTTTCTTGTGTGCCATGATTACGTCCCTGGCCTAACGACTTCCTCTATGGATAGTCTGGTATAGATTGGGCGGTGTCCAGTCTTCTTGCGATACCGGGTTTTGTTCTTGTATTTGAATACTGTGAGTTTGTCGCCCTTGATCTCTCCCATGGAACTTGCTATTACCTTGGCTCCCTCGATGGTTGGACTACCTACGAGGGTGTTCTCGCCGTCGCTAATGAACAATACCCTATCCAACTCAACCGTCTTACCTGCCGATATGTCCAGACGGTTAACCTGTATCGTCTGTTTTGGAGCGACCCTGTACTGCTTGCCACCGGCCTCAACTATAGCGTAGATATTATCACCTCCGAGCAAGGACTATAGATTCTAGCAAGCCGAATTGCAGGGTGTCAAACCGGGTGTCTGGCCTTCAGCCAGTTCAGCACGGCAGCCATCGCCTGTTCCTCCAAGCGTAGCTTGTGCTTTGCCCCTGGAATTATGAGTAGCTCCTTGGGTTCCCTGGCCTTTTGGTATAGCCTATGAGCATGCTCCAGGGGCACAACTTCATCAGCATCGCCATGAACCAAGAACAGCGGCCGAGGAGAGATCTTGTCCACCGAGTGGATTGGAGAGACTGCTTGGAAGCCGCTCAGCCACATCTCAATCGATGGTGGAAAGTCACTGTCTCGTATGAGCCCGATGTTGCGGAAGTGCTGGATGCAGCCTGCGCCTGTCTCTTTGTTAGCCAGCGAGACGAAATCGGCAGGACAGGCGCAAGCTGCCACTGCGGAGATTCTTGAGTCTAAGGCTGTGCGATGGATGGCCACTGCAGCTCCGCCGCTGAAGCCAAGAAGAGAAAGGCGGTTCTCATCTGCTTGTTCGAGCGTGCAGAGGAACTCGATGGCAGCTTGTAGATCATGACTCCATCCAAGGAGGTCTAGGTTGCCTTGACTCTTCCCCGCCCCGCGGAAGTTGAAGATCAGAGTGAGGAAGCCGGCATCGCAGAATCCTTGTGCTAGAGCGGCATAGCCTTTGTTCTTGGGATCATGTGGAACGGCAGGGATGCCGTGGCAGATGCACAGTGCCGGAAAGGCCTTGTTCCCTTGGGGGATATAGAGCTCACCTGCCAGTTCGAGCCCATCACTTCTCAGGCCAACGGTTTGCACTTCCATCTAAGTCTAAGTCAGAAGCGACGGTAGGCTCCGCGCTTTCGTTTGAAGAGGTATCCGGCTATCAGTCCCAAGAGCAAACCACCCACATGAGCCTGCCAGGCTATTCCGGGAATGAAAGAGAGCACGAGGAAACCTATGATTGCCACCCAAAGAGGAATCGGAAACGGGAAGGGGAATACAAACACCGGTAGTCTCGGAGCCATCATCGCCAGTGTTCCACCAACAGCATAGATGGCTCCTGAAGCGCCCACTCCTGTTGAAGCGGGATGCGCCAGGACCATGAAGAGAGCATTTCCAGCCAGGCCTCCGAGGAAATATACCCAGAGAAAACTCCTCTCGCCAACGACCCTGATGAGGAAGCTTCCCAGGAAGAACAGGCTGATCATGTTGAACAGGATGTGGTTGAAGCTTCCATGCACAAAGATGCTGGTTACTATGGTCCAGGGTTGGCGCAGGAACAATGCAGGTGTCATTCCAAGGAATAGGACTACGTCTGGTCTCACCATGGTCACTATGAAGACCAGTACGTTTAGAGCTACCAGGAACCAGATAGCATGCAAGCTGGGGGCAGTGTAGCTTCTCATCGGGTAGATTATAGACTAGCGCTGTGCAGCGCTTCAAGACGCTGCGAGCATGGCTAGTTGCTGTCTTGCCCCAGCCTATGCCCACCAACAGGCCAGAAGGATACCCAAGCCTGCTCCTGCTACAACCTGAAATCGTGTGTGTCCTACCAGTTGTCGGAGGAAGCGTTCAAACTCCAGGTGCGTCTTGGGGAACTCTACTAGCAAGTGCTTCAGGATGGCGGACTGTTTGTCCACCGCCTGGCGTACGCCAGTGGCATCGTACATTACCACCGCGGCCAGGATGACGCTGATGCCAAAAGCAGCGGAGTCTACTCCGTGGAGTATGCCTGCGGCAGTTGCCAGAGCACAAACCAGGGAAGCATGAGCGCTGGGCATTCCTCCTGAGGCGATCACGTAGCGTGGATTCAGGCGTTTCTCCCTGAGTGCTTGAATGATTGTTTTCAACGCCTGGGCAACGAGCCAGGCACCGATGGGGATGAGCAATGTCTTGTTAGCTGCGATTTGGCTCAGGACGTTCATGTTTTCTCTATTGTTGGCTGGCGGTCCTTTGGTTCAGAATGCCTAATCTTAGCTGTCTCGCTGGTTTCTTTCAATCTGCCCCTTGGATTCCTGGACTGCAGGGTGTCATGTGTCGGCCGTTTCCAGCTTCTTGGCTTTGCTTGTGCCGATGCATATTGACAAGCGGTTCCGTTAGTGTAATCATACTCTCTCACTCTGGCATACGAAGTTGACGTGCCCACTAGAGTAAGTGGAATCTTCGCGGATAGCAATGAAGACGAAATGCCTGTAACTTATGAGGAACTGACTGTAGGTTATGAGTTCCCCCCGGCCATTTACGAGCTCAACGCCTCCCTTGTTGCCAAGTACCTAGGAGCTGTGGACAGCGCAGGTGATGATTCTGTTCCTCCTCTAGCGGTAGCGGCGCGTGCTCTGGCGGCCCTAGCTGAGTGGCTCCACTTGCCGCCGGGCACGATACATGCATCGCAGGATTTCGAGTTCTTCAAACTGGTGCCTGTCGGCGCTACCGTGCACTGCCAGGCAAAGGTGGGTCGGAAGTTGACTCGGGGGAGCATGCGCATGCTGGTATTGGATCTGAGCGTCGCTGACAGGAGCGGACAGAAAGTGCAATCAGGCAAGGCAACCATAATCTTGCCAGCCTAGAGACGATGATTGAAGAGATTCATCAGGGACAGATTCTTCCTCCAGTGGTGAAGCGCATCACTCAAGAGAAGATCAACCTTTACGCCGAGGCGTCAGGTGACTTCAACCCTATCCACATAGATGAGTCCTTCGCTGTTCAGACTCCCTTGGGTGGCACTATCGCCCACGGCATGCTCATTCTGGCATATGTGTCGGATATGATGGCCCGGGCTTTCGGCACGAGTTGGAATTCTGGTGGCAAGCTCTCTGTGCGCTTCAAAGCGCCAGCACGACCTGGAGATACCGTGACTGTTGCTGGGAAAGTCGAGTCTGTTGAGGAGGAAGAAGGCACGTCATGCGCCAGGTGCAGCCTCGAGTGCCGTAATCAACAGGGCGAGGCGATTGTTGTAGGAGAGGCACGGGTTCGGCTGGAATAAACCTCCAAAGTAGGGAAGATGGCTCAAGACAGGAAGGTATGCGTAGCGGTTGATGCTATGGGTGGCGATTACGCTCCTGAGGAGATTGTCAAAGGAGCGGTCCTTGCTGGTCAGAAGGGGGACGTAGAGATAGTGCTGGTTGGTCAGGTGGACGCTATGGAGGAGGAGTTGGCCAGGCATGACAGCTCTGGTTTGCCCATACGACTTGCCGAAGCCACCGAGGTTATCAGAGAGGGGGAACCGCCCGCCTCGGCAGTTCGGCGCAAGCCCAATAGCTCCATAGTCGTAGCTACGAAGCTGGTCAAGTCTGGCGAAGCCGATGCCATAATCAGTGCTGGTCCCTCAGGCGCGGTTGCTGTTAGCGCGGTTCAGCACCTGGGTATGATCGAAGGAATGGAGCGTCCGGCGATTGGTGGGGGCTTTGGAAGCTTTGCCCCCGGCATATTGCTCATGGACCTTGGAGCGAATGTTGATTGCAAACCGTACCAGCTTGTGGCATTTGCCGTTGCTGGGTCGGTTTATGCCAGGAAACTCCTAGGTGTTCCTAATCCCACAGTAGGCTTGCTGAGCACAGGTGCTGAAGAGGGCAAGGGAAACGAGTTAGTCCGTGAAGGCTACCACCTTCTGGAAGACAGCGGGGTGAATTTCATTGGCAATATTGAAGGCAGCGATATCCTGACTGGGAAGGCTAACGTGATTGTCCTCGACGGATTTGTGGGCAACGTTCTGCTCAAGTTCTATGAAAGCATAGGAGACTACGCCCTGGGGTGGATGAGACACAAGCTGAAGAGATATCCCCTCTTGGGCTGGATAGCCAAACTGGTGTTCGATAAGACTTTGCCCATAGCCAAGTTGTCATACGAGGGTGAGGAGGAAGGTAGTGGGATCCTATGGGGCGTCAACGGTATCGTCAGGGTGGCTCATGGGGCTTGTCGGGCTTCGCACATAGCGCATGGCATAGCGGGTGCCAAGAAAGCTGTGGTAGCGGATATCATCGGTGCCTTGAAGCCGGAACTGGAGAGATTCAAGAAAGAAGGCAAACTGTAAAGGAGGGACGAATGTCTGTCGAAGAGCAAATAAGAGATATCGTGTCGAGGATTGCGCATGTTGACAAGAGCATTATCACGAGGGAGAGTACTTTTAAGGACATGAAGGCGGATTCCCTTGACGTAGTTCAAGCACTGGTAGCCGTTGAAGAAGCCTTCGATATAGAGATCCCTGATGAGGAGGCGCAGAAATTTCAGAATTTCGGCGATTTTGTCAGCTATGTGGAAAGCCGGGCGGCGAAAAAGGATGAGGCTTAGTCGTGTCTCTCGAAGGAAAGTTGGCCCTGGTAAGTGGCAGTGGTAGGGGAATTGGTAGAGCAACCGCTCTGAAGCTTGCTTCGCTGGGCTGTGATATTGTCGTGAACTACTTCCGGCGCCGTGAGACAGCCGAGAACACAGCTAAGGATATCCAGGCTTTGGGGGTGGGAGCTGAGGTTATCAAGGCCAATGTTGGCGACCCAGCGAAAATCGATGAGATGTTCGACGCAATTGCCAACAAGTTCGGCCACCTGGATATCTTTATCAGTAATGCTGCCTCTGGTGTAGGTCGCCCTGTCCTGGATGTGGATGTTAAGGCCTGGGATTGGACCATGGATATCAATGCCAAGGCGTTCTTGCTCTGCGCCCAGCGAGCGGCCAAGCTGATGGAGGGAAGGGCTGGGAAGATCGTCAGTATCTCCAGCCTGGGTTCCACATTTGTGTGGCCGACCTACGCCGCTGTAGGCGTGTCCAAGGCTGCTGTGGAAGCGTTGACTCGCTACCTGGCAATAGAGATGATTCCCAAAGGAATCTGTGTTAATGCTGTGTCTGCCTCTGCGGTGAACACCGAAGCACTGAAGTTCTATATTCGGGAGGGGTATGTGAAGGACACCAAACAGACGACACCAGTGGGTAGGATGGTGACTCCTGAAGACGTAGCCAGCGTGGTAGCTTTTCTGTGTAGCGACGAGGCTTTCATGATTCGAGGGCAGACAATTATTGTCGATGGGGGTACCTCTGTGGCTCCTTTTGTTCCCGGAGGGCAAGAACAGGCATGAAGATACCGAAAGTCGTTGTCACTGGGATGGGCACCGTCAACGCATTGGGATTGAGTGTCGAGAGGTTCTGGGAAGGGTTGGTTGCCGGGAAATCAGGAGTTGGGCCCATTGCTCGTTTTGACGCCAGCAAGTTCTATGTGAAGGTAGACGCTGAGGTAAAGGGCTTTGATGCCACTGCACACATGGATCCAAAGATAGTGGATAGGAATGCAAGGGCGGTGCATTTTGCCATAGCCGTAGCCAAGGAGGCCATAAGATCGGCCGAGTTAGATATGACTCAGGAATGCCCCGAACGAGTGGGAGTTAGTGTTGGCTGTATGGTGGACATCGACTATATGGTCAGGCAGAATGAGATACTTCAGAAACGGGGGCCGAGGAGAGTCGACCCTCTGTTTGTCGCCAAGTCGGGTCCCAGCGCGGCGTCGATGCAGATAGGCATGTACTTGGAGGCCAGAGGTCCCAACTCCAGCGTCAACAGCTTGTGTGCCAGCGGGGCAGACGCTATAGGCACGGCGATGAATTTCATCCGCCTGGGCTACGCAGACGTGATGATAGCTGGTGGTTCCGATTCCAGCCTGTCCCCGGTTGGTATGGCTGGCTTGGACATATTGGGAGCTCTGACACGGGAGCCGGACCCGGCCAAGGCCTCCCGACCGTTTGATCTCAACCGCAGTGGTTTTGTTTTTGGGGAGGGGGCGGGGATTCTTGTTCTGGAGAGCTACGAGCACGCCAAGAAAAGGGAGGCGCCCGTACTTGCTGAAGTGGCCGGCGCCGGCTGGTCTTTTGACGCTTATGACCAGACTGCCCCTGCTCCTGAAGCAGAGGCGTATGCCATGAAGACAGCGCTGCAGAGTGCTGGCGTGAAGCCAAAGGACGTTGACTATATCAATGCTCACGGCACTAGCACGCGTCTGAACGACCCCAATGAAACGAAGGCGATCAAGATGGTGTTCGGGGAGCGTGCCTACAGGATTCCGGTGAGCTCCACCAAATCTATGATTGGTCACTCAGTTACAGCTGCTGGCGCCATTGAGAGTATTGCCTCCATACTCATCATGAATAAGGGCATTATCCACCCGACGATAAACTATGAGACCCCTGACCCCGAGTGTGACCTGGACTATGTTCCCAATGTGGCTCGCCAGGCGCGGGTGGATGTCTGCTTGAGCAATAGCTTCGGGCTTGGCGGTGAGAACTGCTGTCTGGTGCTGAGGAGATTTGACAAATGACGTTCTGGGGCTATTGCGCGGCGAGCAATTGGGAAACGGATGTGGAGGAGAAATGGGCTTAGAGGGTAGAGTCGCTTTGGTGACCGGTGCCTCCCGGGGTATGGGTAGAGCGATTGCCTTGAAGCTTGCTGGCCTCGGCTCCAGGGTGGCGGTTAACTACGTGGCTATTGATGACCAGAACCGCTTGGATGCTGACAACGTGGTCGAGACGGTCATTGGTTTGGGTGGGGAGGCCTTCTCGGTTGAAGCCGATGTTCGAGATGGTGAGGCGGTGAAGGGTATGGTGCAGGGAGTGCTCGATAGATGGGACAAGATAGATGTCTTGGTGAATAATGCCGGCATTACCAGGGATAACCTGTTGCTGCGGATGTCCGAAGACGCTTGGGATAATGTGCTGGATGTGAACCTGCGGGGCACCTATCTGTGCACCAAGTTTGCACTGAAGTCCATGATAAGACAGGGGTGGGGCCGCATCATCAGCGTCGCCTCGATCGCCGGAGTGATCGGCAATGCTGGACAGACCAACTACGCCGCCTCCAAGGGGGGGATAATAGCCTTTACCAAGAGCATTGCGAGAGAGGTGGGCTCCCGCGGCGTTACCGCAAACGCCGTGGCGCCCGGCTTTATCAGGACCAGCATGACAGAGGTACTATCTGCGGAGATCAAGAACTCTATTCTGTCTATGACTTCACTACGCCGCGCTGGGGAACCGGAGGAGGTGGCCGAGCTTGTGGCTTTTCTGGCTAGTGATGCAGCAGGGTATATCACGGGGCAGGTTATTGGCATAGACGGGGGAATGTAGGTTCGGATGGATCGCTGCTACCCGGTCAAGATGGAGTGAAACCCATTCTCCGCTGCCGCTAGGTGGGGGAGTCGATACAGGTACCATCAGCGTCTTTCCCGTGTCTCTTGTGAAAGCCACCGTCTCCCTGTGTCCTGCGGCTTCTGTGTCTACGTGTGGAGGCGATAGGGTCACAGGGTATTACCTGCCTGGTCCAGGCAATTGACTTTGCCTATGGCATCGGCTAGATTATCCTGCTAGAGGCAGCGACGTAGCGCTTGCCAAAAGGGGAGGCTATGTTCACGCAGCGGACATTACGACAGGTGCGCAAAGGCGGAAACGAGTGGGAGAAGGAATTGGAGAGGAGTGTTGAACAGAAGCCTGAGAGGATGGAGAGGTTCTCCACGGTCTCCGACGTGGAAGTGAAGAGGATCTATACACCGGAAGACGTCAAGGATCTGGATTTCGCCCGTGACACAGGCTACCCCGGCATCTTTCCCTTCACTAGGGGCTGTCAGCCTTCAATGTATCGTGGTAGGGAGTGGACCTTTCGGATGTTCTCGGGAATGGGTAGTGCGGCTGATACTAACAAGAGGTGGCATCTACTACTGGGGCAGGGCGAGACAGGGCTAAGCACAGCCTTCGATTTCCCCACGTTGATGGGCTATGATTCCGATTGTCCTAGGGCGAAGGGGGAGTGTGGGAGGTGTGGGGTGGCAATCGACACTCTGACGGATTTCGAGATCCTGACAGACTCAATCCCTCTCGACGGCGTCACTACATCTATGACCATTAATCCCCCTGCACCTGTGCTGTGGGCTATGTACCTGGCTGTCGCTGAGAAGAACGGGATAGGCTGGGACAAGATCGGGGGCACGATCCAGAATGATATGCTCAAGGAATTCATCGCGCAGAAAACCCTCATGCTTCCCCCGGAACCATCGATAAGGCTGATCAGCGACACTGTTGAATTCGGGGCCAAATATGTCCCTAGGTGGAACACCATCAGTATTAGCGGCTATCACATCCGTGAGGCGGGCTCTACCGCTGTGCAGGAGTTGGCTTTCACCTTGGCGGACGGGATAGCGTATGTGCAGGATGTTCTCCAGCGGAAGAAGCTGGATGTTGACTCGTTTGCCCCGCGCCTGTCGTTCTTCTTTAACTCGCACCTGGATTTCTTCGAGGAGATTGCGAAATTCAGGGCGGCCAGAAGGATGTGGGCCAAGATAATGAGGTACAGGTTCAAGGCTGAGGATCCTCGTTCTTGGTGGATGAGATTTCACACTCAGACTGCGGGCTGCTCGCTTGTCGCTCAGCAGCCTTACAACAATGTCATCAGGACTACGGCCGAAGCTCTGGCAGCAGTCATGGGTGGGACACAGTCTCTGCACACCAACTCTCTGGACGAGACCTTGGCTTTGCCCAGCGAGTTCGCGGTCACTATCGCCCTGCGCACCCAGCAGATTATCGCTGATGAAATAGGGGTTGCCAATACCATAGATCCGATGGCAGGCTCCTATTTTGTGGAGTCCCTGACAAATGAGATAGAGGAGAGGGCCTGGGAATACATCAACAGGATAGATGACATGGGCGGCATGCTCGCTGCCATTGAGAGGGGCTTTCCTCAAAGGGAAATTGCCGACGCAGCCTACCATTACCAACAGCAAATTGAGGTGGGTGAGAAGGTTGTGATAGGCGTGAACAAGTACTCTACCGGGGAACATGTCTATCCCCCGCTACTTCAAATATCTGAGGAGTTGGAAGAGGAGCAAATCGCGAGAACGATCGAGGTGAAAAGAACCAGGGACAGCCGGAAAGCGCTTCAGAGCCTGAATACCCTTCGCGCCGCTTGTAAGACGGACAAGAACATAATGCCTTACGTGCTGGAGACAGTGAAGGCATATGCCACAGAGCAAGAGATCTGTGACGTGTGGAGGGACGTGTTCGGGGAGTACCGGGAGTCATCTGTTCATCTGTGAGGAGTAGATGACTTCGGGAAGAAAACTGAGGATCCTTGTTGCCAAACCAGGGCTCGATGGGCATGACAGGGGCGCGAAGATCCTGGCGCGGGCCTACAGGGATGCCGGATTTGAGGTCATATACAGCGGCTTGCATCAGACGCCAGAGCAAATCGTCCATGCCGCTCTGCAGGAGGACGTTGACCTGATTGGGTTGAGCTGTCTCTCCGGTGCCCATATGTACTTGTTCCCCCGAGTGATTGATCTGCTGAAAGAGAGCAAAGCAGAGGATATAACAGTTATAGGGGGAGGTATCATTCCCA
>DAOUEN010000070.1:0-21478 GCA_034430415.1 Dehalococcoidia bacterium | reverse complement strand
CGCCACCTGGTCTTGCCCGCTGGTCTGGCGGGAACCGAGGCCATCGTCAGATTCATCAGCCAGGAAATCTCCCCCGATACCTATGTGAACATCATGGCTCAGTACCGCCCCTGCTACAAGGCATCTGACTTCCCCTCCCTGGCCCGACCTATCTCCACCGCGGAATTCCAGCAGGCCATACACCTGGCCCATCAGGCGGGGCTGCATCGGCTTGACAGGGACCAGCTTCACAGAATGAGGTGAGTACAATGGAAGCAGACATACACCGTGCGGCACAGCTAATGCTGGCGTGTAAATACGCTGTCTGCCTGACAGGGGCGGGTATCTCCGTGGAGAGCGGCGTCAGGCCTTTCCGCGGTCCTGACGGGCTGTGGACTGAATATGGAGAGCCACCGATGGACGGCTATCAGAGATTTCTCGCCGACCCCGAGGGGGAATGGCAGCACCTCATCAACAAGGACGGTTATATCGGGAAACTCCGGGAGGCGCTTGAGGCAGCCAGGCCCCACGCCGCACACTACGCTCTGGCCGAACTCGAGGAACTGGGAATCCTGAAACACCTCATCACTCAGAATATCGACAACCTCCATCGCGCTGCCGGCAGCCAGAAGGTAGCCGAGATTCACGGCAATTTCCTCAAGGTGCGATGCATCCAGTGCGGCTCCCGTTACGACCTGGGCGCTGTATCGCTGGAGACTCTCCCTCCACGCTGTCCCAGGTGCAGCGGGATAGTGAAGACCGACACGGTGCTCTTCGGCGAGCCGATCCCTGCCGACGTTATGAAGACTTGCCAGCGGGAAACGGACAGGTGCGACTGCATGCTGTCGGTGGGAACCTCTGCTTTCATCTACCCCGCAGCCGGCCTTCCCCTGGAGGTGAAGCGGGAAGGAGGGACGCTGATAGAGATCGACCCCCGTGAGACCGAGCTCAGCCGACTCTGCGACCTCAGTCTCCGCGGCAAGGCAGGCGAGTTGCTCCCTCGCCTGTTGAGCGCCGTCAAGAGCGAGATGGAGGCCGAAGCGGAATAGGAGGGGTTTCCCCGCATCAGTGCTAGGTCAAACACCATAGGCGCGATGGCTCACGCCGCGCCATCACACGATGGGGCTGGCTCTGGTGCCATCCAGCATGTATAATGTCCCCTGGCGTTTCAACCGACCCCGGCCGACAAAGAGAATCCGGAGGCGAGAACTCAGCGGGCTCAGGCAGAACAGCAGTCCACAACGAGAATTAAGGAGGTTAACAGCAATGGGAAGTACAGCAAGTGACATGCACCACCTCGTTGATAAGCTCGAGGTAATGAAGCAGCGGGTAGCGCAGACGGACCAGGTCTTCTTTGACGCATACACCCAATTCAGCCAGCAAGCGAAAAAAGACGGCGCGCTCTCCAACAAGACGAAGGAGCTCATCTGCGTTGCCACCGGGGTTATTATCCATTGCAGCTACTGCATCTCCTTCCACGTCAAGAAGGCCATTGAGGCAGGAGCTAGCAGGCAGGAGATCATGGAGACGGGCTTCGTCGCGGTCAACATGGGCGGCGGGCCTTCACTAGCCTACATGACGGAGCTCATCGACGCCTGCGACGAGATCGGCGCCAAGTAATCTGCTGGGCAAGGAGGCCGCGATATGGCCGTACACACGCCAAACTACGATGAAGCGCTGTCGCTCTTCAAGGAATTCAACCGCAGCGAGAGCCTCCTAAAGCACGCCTACTCCGTCGAAGGAGTAATGCGCTACATAGCCCGTAAGCTGGGCGAGGATGAGGAGAAGTGGGGCATCATCGGACTGGTGCATGACCTGGATTACGAACGCTTCCCGGAGGAGCACTGCACCAGGTCACGACAGATTCTGGAGGAACGGGAGTGGCCCGAGGAGTACATACGGGCGGTTGTCTCTCATGGCTGGGGCATATGCAGCGACGCCGAGCCACAGAGCACTGTGGAGAAGACCCTTTATGCTATTGACGAACTGACCGGTCTGGTCACGGCAGCAGCGCTCGTCCGACCATCGAAGAGCGTTTCGGACATGGAGGCGAAGTCGGTGATGAAGAAGTGGAAGGACAAGTCCTTTGCCGCCGGAGTCAACCGCTCGGTAATTGAAAGGGGCAGCGAGATGCTGGGTGTGGACCTGAGAGACCTGGTCACGGACACCATCATGGGGATGCGCGAAGTGGCCGGCAAGATAGGGCTATAGGGCCAGGAGCCTATATCTCCAGCCCCGCTCGATAGCCCTCAACAATAGCATCCCCTATTTTCCGGGGCTCAACGCAGTCGCCAACCAGGTGGACCTCAGGCACCTTGCCCTTGACCTCGTCGTACAGCTTCCTGTCGGAGACAGACCCCGCGGCCAGGACTATGGCATTGGCCGCGATCGTTTTTCTCTCTCCGTCTCCGGTGGTAATGACAAGCCCTTCAGGAGTAGCTTCCTCGTATTTCACCCCGGCGAGCAGGGTGACGCCCTTTCTCTCAAGTCTCTCGAGGAAGAAAGCTCTGAGACTGGGACCCACTGACGAGGCCATTTCCTGACCTCTCCGCATTACGGTAACCATCTTGCCCTTGTCGGCAAGGAACTCCGCCGTCTCGCAACCCACCAGTTCCCCTCCGATCACGGCGACCCTGGGGCCTACATCCACCTTGCCCTCCAGGACTTCTCCCGCCTGGGCCATGCGCGCCCTGTGCAGGCCCGGGATCTCCGGCACCAGAGGCCTCGCCCCTGTAGCCAGGACCAACACTTCAGGCTCAAATTCTTCAATCATGGACGGCCTTGCCTCTTTGGCCAGCTCGACTTTGACGCCGAGCTTCTTCAACTGTGTTTGGAGGTATTTGGTCAAGACCTCGATTCGGTCTTTGTGCGGCGGAATAGCCGCCTGAACCAACTGGCCTCCCAGTCTGGCCTCTCTCTCCCACAGCGTCACGTTGTGTCCCCTGAGGGCCGCCACTCTAGCAGCTTCCATGCCCCCGGGCCCTCCCCCCACCACCAGCACTCTCCTCGGCTGCGCCGCCGGGACAATCCGGCATTCCTCCTCTCTGCCCAGGGCGGCATTTACCTGGCACCTTATCCCCGGCACGCCGCCTCGGAAGAGGTCGTCACGACATCCCATGCAGACTATACACGGGGTGATGTCCTCCAACCTGCCAGCGGCAGTCTTGTTGGGCAGCTCGGGGTCCGCCAGCAGTGCTTTGCCAATAGCTATGATATCCGCCTTGCGCTCAGTCACCAGCCTCTCTCCCGCTTCAGGAGTGATCCTGCCCACCGCTATCACCGGCACGGTAACCACCTTCTTTATTCCCTCCGCCAGGTCCTCAATGATAGCCGGGACAAATCTGGGGGAGGTCAGGTTGGTCGGAGTCTTGGGGCCATACGCGGACACATGGATGGCATCGGCGCCGGCTTCCTCGGCCATCCGCGCTACCTGCTGCGCGTCCTCCAGCGTGGCTCCCCCCGCCACTCCATATTCCTTGCCGTTCATCCGCACCCAGACGGGATAGGCAGCCCCTACCTCGCCTCTAATAGCCTTTATGATCTCCACCAGGAACCTTGTCCGACCCCGCACATCACCACCATACGCGTCCTGCCGCTTGTTCGTGGCAGGTGACAGGAACTGGTCCACCAGGTAGCTATGCGCTCCGTGGATTTCCACTCCATCGAACCCGGCCCTCTTCGCCCTGCCCGCTGCCTGGGCAAACAGGGCGACCAACCCCGCGATCTCATCCACTGTCAACTCCCTGGGTACTTCGCCATTCGGCTTGGGCAGCGGGGACGGGGCCACAAGCGGCATCCCCGTCAGGTCCGATCTGGCCATCCTGCCGCCGTGGTGGAGCTGAATAGCCGCCTTCGCTCCATGCCGGTGAATGACCTGGACCAGCTCGCTCAGGCCGGAAACTAGCTCTTCCGCGCTGATATTGAGCTGGTTGACGAATGCCTGCCCTTGAGGATGTATGTAGGTGGCCTCTACGATGAGCAGTCCTGCCCCGCCGCGAGCCCGCGCCTCATAGTGGTCCTTCTGCCGCTTGGTGACGCGTCCCTCCTTGCTGGCGTACTGCGTAGTTACGGGCGCCATCGCTATCCGGTTCCTCAGCTCCATCTGCCCTATGCGGAAAGGTTTCCATAGCAAATTCTTCATCGCCTGCTCGCCTCCTTGATTCACCATTTTAGCACTTCTGGGCACGTAGCCAGTCCCAGAAAACCGGGGCCAACCGAATACCCCATAACCGGGCTGAATTCGCTGATAATAACATCGCGGCAGTTGAGGCCCTCCTGCACCCGGACCTTAAGCTTCTCCGCTTCGGCCAGGGCTGCCGTATGCATTACCATTGCATAGACAGGCGTATCCCCGGCGCGCTCCCGGGCCATTTCAATTAACCGCTCCACGCCCCTGCTGCGGCTCCTGGTCAGGCCGACGGGGTGCACTTTCCCCTCCCTGATATCACACAGCGGCCGGATCTTGAGTACGTCAGCAAACTGCGACGCTATCTTGGGAACTCTGCCCGACCGGTAGGCATCGCGCAGGCTGTTGATGAAAAACAGGCACTCCGCCTTTTCCCGTGCCTTTTCCGCCACCCTGATAACCTCGTCGAGCCCCAGCCCTCTGGATGCCGCGCGGGCAGCGGCAAGGACAATCAGCCCCTCACCACCGGCCGCGTTCATCGAGTCGAACACCTCGATTCTCGGAGCGCCCGCCTTCGCCCTCATCTGCTTACCAGCAAGAACAGCATTCCCATATATCCCGCTGAGCTTCGAAGAGATGGTGACGCACAGTATTCCCTCTACTCCGTCACCCAGTTCCTCGAAGGCCCTGGTGAAATAGTCCGGAGAGATGGCCGCCGTACTGAATTGGTCGGGGTTCTGCCTCAGAAGCTGATAGGCCCCGGCGGGAGTGATGTCAACTCCATCGACGAAGCTCCTGCCGTCGCAGAAGATTGTGGCCGCCGGCACAACCTTTATCCCGTAACGGCGAACCTCCTCTTTCGTTAGTTGAGACACCGTATCGGTCAGGATACGGGTCTTCTGCTGTCTTCTCATTGGGCCGAACACCTACACGCAGAACAACCCCCGTGGATCTCCTTCCGCGCTGATCCTGCCATCTTCCATGACATATCCCCGGTCGGCGATATGGCTCACCGCCTGCACATTCTGCTCCACCAGCAGGGTGGTAACCCCTTCGTCCCTTAGCTGTGATATTGCGCTCATTACTTTAACGACCAGCATGGGTGCAAGCCTGAGCGAAGGACAGTCCAGCAGGAGCAATTTCGGGTTTGACATGAACGCCCTGCCGATTGCCAGCATCTGCTTCTCGCCGCCGGAGAGCGTCCCTGCCAACTGTTTCTTTCTCTCCTCCAGGACAGGAAAAAGCCGGAATACGACCTCAATATCTCTCTCCATCTTCTCTTTCGTCTCTTTGCCATGCCGGCGGTAGGCCCCCAGGAGGAGGTTGTCCATAACGTTCATGGAGGAAAAAATGAGTCTCCTCTCATCTACATAGGCTATGCCCAGGCCCACCAACTCCTCCGTCGCTGTCCTCTGTATGCGCCGCTCACCAAAAATGATCTCGCCTCTGGCTACAGGCAGAAGTCCGCAAATCGCTCTGAGGGTAGCACTCTTGCCGGAGCCATGGGGCCCGATAAGGGCGATGATTTCGCGCTGTTTGACGTAAAGCGATACTCCTCGGAGCACCTGCACCAGTCCATAATTGGCGTAGACCTCCTTCATTTCCAGGATTCTGTGATTCTTCTCTACCATGCTGCTAACCGCTCGCGCCCTGCCCCGGCTCGGTGCCGAGGTAAGTGGCTATCACCTGTTCGTTGCCCTGGATCTCAGCAGGAGTGCCCTCGGCGATCTTCTCCCCATAATGCAACACAATGATCTGATTGGCAATCCCCATCACCACATCGGTTAGATGCTCCACCATCAAGATGGTCACCCCTTGATGCTGTACATCGAGGAGCAGCAGGCTGAGCTTTTCTATTTCTCCGGTCATCAACCCTCCGTAGGGCTCGTCCAGGAGCAGAAGCTCTGGCCCTGCCGCCAGAGCGCGAGCCATTCCCAGGAGCTTCTGCTCTCCCCAGGAAAGGCTGGCAGGTGAAGCTGAGGCCTTCTCCTCCAGGCCCACCAGAGACAGTTGGCTCATCGCCCTCTCCATCATCCTGCTTTCTTCAGCTCTGGCGCGGGCCAGGCGCAGCCCTGTACTCAGAAAGCCGCCTCCGGCCCATACGTGGCAGCCCACCATGACGTTGTCCACCACAGACATGTTCAGAAATAGCTGGACATCCTGGAAAAGTTGAGTGATGCCCAGAGCGGCGATGCGATGAGGGGCCATGCCGTCCATCCGTTGCCGCTTGAACCAGATCTCTCCTTCAGTGGCAGTGAGGAACCCGCTAATGAGCCTGAGTAAGGTGGTCTTCCCGGCACCATTGGCACCGATGACGGCCACAATATCCCCTTTACGAGCGACAAAGCTCACTCGGTTGACCGCAACCAGGCCGCCGTAGGCCATTGATACATGTTTGGTCTCCAGGACGGATTGCTTTCTAATTTTCCCTGTTCCCTTTTCAAACACTGCTATTCTCTCCGGTCTGACAGGACCGTCTGCTCTTCACCAGCATTCTTACCCGGCGTTCCAGTTTGCCACATACTGAAACCAGCCCCTGCGGCATGAACAGCAGCGTCGCCACCAGGATAACACCGTACGCTACAAGCTCATAGGCACCCGTAGGTCCACCTACTATCACTGGCATGACCTCCTGCAAGAACTGGGCCAGGCCCACCATCAGCCCTGCCCCGAGGAAGGCTCCCCAGGGGTTTGCCAGTCCGCCTACGATGGCCATTATGGCCACTCGAACCGAGAACTGAACGCCGAAGGCCCCGGGCTCTATGCAGCTTGTATACTGAGCATAGATGCCGCCGGCTATCCCGGCATAGATGGCGGCTGCGGCGAAGACCTCCACCTTGTACCTCATAATATTCACTCCCAGCACCTGAGCCGTGTCCTCACTCCCTCCAGAAAGGGCGTTCATGGCCCTCAACGCCCTCCCCACCCGGGACTTGACCAGATTCAAGGAGAACATCAGCAGAAGAATACCCACCGCCCATACCAGATAGTAGGTGAACAGCGAATGCGAGATAAGCTCACCTGAAGGAAGTCGGGGGATGAGCGCCATTCCAGTCGCCCCACCGGTGAGGCCTGAAACGTTCACACAAAGATAGTAGAAAATGAGGTTCACCGTCAGCGTCACTCCCGCTATGATAAGGCCGCGAAGTCTGAGCACAACTCTCCCGACACCAGCAGCGACGGCTCCGGTCACCGCCACCGCAACAAGAAGGGCTGCCCACGGCGATACATCGTACTGCGTGGTGAGAATGCCATAGCCGTAGGCGCCCAGCCCGAAGAACACTCCCTGCCCCAGAGACACCTGACCCGCGAACCCCATGAGCAGAATAAGCCCCATAGCCACAATAGCATACAGCCCTATATCCACCATGACTACAACGGAGTAAGGCCCAGCCACAAGCGGGACTGATGCCAGCACCGCGGCGCATATCACCAGCGCCCGCCGTCCAGAGCCATCTGTCAAGATCGTCCTTCTCATCTCTTTCCCGGCCGGTGCGGAGGCCGGCCTCTCTATGCCCTTTCTGGAGCGCCCAGCAGCCCGCGGGGGCGGCAGAGGAACACTATCAGCAGGACGCCCAGGGCAAGGACATCATGGTAGCTCGATGACATGAGTCCCGCCGACATCGCCTCGGCCAACCCCAGGACCATCCCTCCCAGTATTACGCCCTCCGCCCTGTTGATGCCCCCTACAAAGGCGGCCAGAAGCCCCTTTATCGTCAGCGGAATGCCGACGTTGTAGGCAGTCATGGTCAATGGTGTTATCGTCGCGCCGGCAACCGCTCCCAGACCGGCAGCCAGGACGAAGGAGAAGAGCGCCATCTTCTCCGTGCTTATGCCCACCGTCTTCGCCCCCAGAGGCTCATCGGCGCAGGCACGCAACGCTTTTCCCTTTACAGTATAGCCGAAGAAGAGGTACAGGCCCACTACCATGAGAAGGGTAACCCCGACAACCCAGGGAGCCTGGCCGAAGATGGTAGCCCCCCACAGGTGGATGTTCGAGCTGCCCAGGAAATTGGTCAGGCTGCGGAATTCCCATCCCCAGACAAGCAGGGTGAGTCCCTCAATGGCGAAGGCAAAGCCGGCCGTGAGAAAGGCCAGAGTTGAACCTGCTGAATTCCTGGCAGGGTAGATGATGAACCGGTACAGTATCGCCCCGCTCAAGGCAGTGATAGTCACCGCAAGAACGATGCTGGCAAACAGGGGAGCGCCCATGCTGTTCAAGCTCACCGTTATCATCCCCCCCAGCATGACGAACTCCCCCTGGGCGAGGTTAAGCACCCGGGTTACGCCGTAGACGACAAAAAGCCCCAGGCCGAGGGCGGCGTAAATGCAGCCCAGCGTCAGCCCGCTGATGAGGAACTGAAGAACAGATGAGAAATCCAAGACGCCGTCGAAAAGGGCTAGGCCTCTACCATTTCACGAGGACCTTCTCTCCTCCCTCGAAGCTGACCAGTACCTCTTTGGGTATCACCCTGCCGTAGTGGTCCGTGGGCGACAGCGTGTAGGTACCCATGAACAGGCTGAGGTTCTCCGTGGTCTCAAAGGCATCCCTCACCTTGGCCCGCGCTTCCTCCAGGTTTGACGGGTCCGGCTGTGCCCTCTCCAAGCCGTCGGCAATGAACTGGACGATCTGGGCCCCTATGGCATTCCACATGGACGGAGCATGCCCGTAGATCTCCGTGTACAGTTCATCAAACTCGCGGCACATGGCCTTGTCGGGGTCGTCGTCGGGAAGCTGCCGCCACATGGTGAGCTTGGAATCAAGGCAGACCGCGGAAGGTTCCATCTCATAGAACTCCTGGAACGCTTCCACGTAGCTTGGAGACGCCTGGGCCGGAGTGGTCACGATATGGACGGACATACCCATCTCCCTGGCCTGCTTGATGGCCAGCGCACCCGCCGGCCCGCTGCCCCAGACGAACATGGCCTCGGCATCGGAGTTCTTGATGTTGGTCAGTTGGGGGGTCATATCTGTGGCCGCAGGGTCAAAATGCTGGATTTCCACAACGTCAATACCGCAATCAGGGGCGCACTGAACCAGATAGAACTCGCCGCCCTCTCCGTAGCCACTGTTCTCCATCATCCCTGCCAGTTTGGAGACGCCCACATCCTGGCTCAGGTAGTTGAGGGGCAGCGGGATGTAGTCCTCCTCGGCGGAGATGGGCTTGAAGGCCCACTCTCCCAACTGGTCATGAATGAGGCCCGTCCCCGACATCGGGATGCCGGGCGTCTTCCCTTCGTTGGCCACCGGCACCAGGCTATGCGCCAGGCCTGTGGCGCTGCTGCAGAACAGCGCCAGGACCTCATCCACCTCTATCAGCTTCTTGGCCGCCAGTGCCGTCTCGGTGGAGCTCCCCTTGTCGTCGTAGACGATGAGCTCCAGGGGAACGCCGTTAATGCCACCTGCCTCGTTGATCCCCTTGACTATCAGCTCCGCGCCTTCCAGGGCCGGCAGTCCCAGCGCGCTATACGGTCCTGTCTGTGAAACGATAGCCCCCACCTTGTAGGTCGTCTCCTCGGCGGGGCCGGCGCAGGAAATCAACCCCCCGAAGACCAGAATGACCGCCACCAATAGTATAGATACCCTCTTTATCATTGCTTTGCCCTCCTCCTACAGACTACAGGCTGTGCCGGCAGAGACGGACCGCTCCGCCCCGGCGCAGGTCACAGGTGTTGATGAAACAGGAACAGATGGTATTCACAAACTAGCATGAAACGCAAACGAAATGAAGCCTTCTCCGTTCTGAACGGCGGTTACTGCCAGAGCCTCACTGACATGAAGCTCCTCACACTGGAGTCGGGACAGAAGCATTCCTTTTAGCTCCTCGGCCTGCTCAGGGACATTGGCATGGACTATGGCAGCGCGGAGTTTCTTGTCTCCCATCCTGTCTTCAGCTATCTCGACCATTTTGCCCATCATGCGCTTCTTAGTCCTGGCCCTGGCTACGAGGCTCACAGTCCCGCCCGTCGATGCGTCAACCTCGATCATCGCTCTGAAGCCGCCCGACCGAGCTTCGGCTTCAGCCCAGGGTTTAGCCTTGAATATCCTGCCGCCTTTGTCCCTGTAGAAAAGAGTCTCGAAAGCATAGAGAGCGTTCATGTTTGCCTGTATGTCTCTGGCCAGTTCGACCACCTCGTCGAAGTCCCTGCCTTCCTTCGCCGCCCTGGCCGCCTCCACCGCGATGGGCATCTCACCGGCCTCGACGGTCCGGGAGTCGATGACCTCGACTCTTACATCGGGCAGCTCCTTTCCGAGGACTCTCCTGGCTTCCAGGGCAGCCTCGTACCCCTTGCTGAACATCGACGTCATGTGAATGGACACGATGGACTCTGCTCCCTCCGCCACCCTGCGGTAGGCTGCCAGGAATTCGCCCGGAGACGGGAATGAGGTAGTGGGTACGCTTTCCGTTTCCCTGAGCCTCCGATAGAGCCACTGCATGTCCACTTCGGTTTCCAGGTAGTCCTTGCCATCCACGATAGCGTGGAGAGGTACTATCGCTATCTCGTACTCCCTGGCGATCGCCGCGGGTATGGCCGCCGGGGCATCAACTACGACACCTACTTTCTTCATTACTTCCTCACTGGCACAAGCCCATACGCTGCGGCTCAATATGTCGCAATGCGATGTATTATACCCAACTGCATAATCCTGTCAAGGCCCGATTCCTGCAAGGGGCGGCAGCCATGTACTGGCTGTTGCCCTAAGCTGGCGAAGAAAGCGCCAGCTGCGATCGCTCCCGGGCGTTCCCGCGCTCTCGCACAGAACGGGCAACATGCTGGGTGCTGGTCGTCACAGCCTCAACCTAATCTCATCTGGAGTGACGCTCTCTACCTGGATATTGACCCCGTCTATTCTTATGCTGCTCTGCCCCCTGGGATAGAACAGATTCCAGGAGTATCCCCGGTAGAAGAACTCCCACTTCTTCTGCACGATAGAGAATACCCTTTCAGACGGCATACCAGCATACAAAATACGGTCCTTGCCAAATCTCAAGTGGAAAGTATCGCCTACAGATAATGTAACTGTATTATCCATAACTACCTCCTGTCACTGATAGCAGCAACGTCGCCAAAGACGCAGGTGAAGACAGCTGTGCCCCTGGAGTCCACGACCACTGAAGAACGGTCCAGGAATGTCACTACGGTACCGGGGTGGTGATAGACCCGCTCGGGGTAGCCGTCTGACTTATTGCGTTGTTAACCGTAAGCTCAATGGTGAAACCGTGATTGTAGCACAGGTGCCGACAACCACCAATGTCAAGGACTGCCCATCCTGGCGGCGACGAATGGGCCGCGACCCTTCGGTTGCCACAGGCGCAGGCAGCAGAAGAGGGAAAGGGAACGAGGGACGAGAACAGCGCCGGACCAACGGGCCCGAACTGGGAGAAGATGTGAACTCAGCTCATGCCTGTTTGGACTTTACGCTTCCATTCTGGCCTTCAGATTAGCCAGGATCACATCTCCCTCGTTCTCGTTCATCTTGACGATTACGGCCTCGGCCAGCTTGCCCAGCACCGGAATGGGCACGGTATACTCGACCTTGAATGTCACCTTTGTCCCACCGCCTTCCGGCTGGAGAATCCAGGTCTGGGTGCTGTCAGCACCACCCTTGGTCCTAGAGACCACGCGCTGGTTGGCGGCATATTCGACGTCTTCGCTGCTACCTTCAAGCCGTATGCCGGCCATCTTGTACACCCATCGGTTGGCATGGCCGCCATTGGGTAGCGGTTTCACATCCTTGATCTCCACCAGGCTTGGCCAGATTTCGGGCAAGTTGGTCGGTTCGCTGATGTAGCCGAACACCTTGTCCACCGGGGCCTTGATAGTGATGCTTGTCTCCGACTTTGCCATGACTCTCACCTCCGTTCTTCCTGCATCTCATACCATAATAGAACAAATCTCCTCCCGCAACAATCCAGCCGGCATTCTACCTCCATCCATACTGGGATGCTGCGCAGAAAGTCTGGCCACACCGGCATGTCGCAGGCAAGCCCCGTGATCTTGTTCAGATAGATGGGTGACACATAAGTTATGAAAGGGCGTTACGATGGCTGCGCTATGAGTGTCTACAGCGCGATCCCCGGATGCAGGCGTCTGGCCAGTATCCCCAAGTTGTCCAGCAAATCCAGGCAGAGACTCAAATGGTTTGACTACTACAATTGGTTAAGTTAACTCGTGGTTGTTTTTCGCAAGATGCATGATACAATGGAATTGTGGAAAATGTATACAGGACAAGACAATATGTTTGGCTGTGGTGCAGATGTATGGCGGTTGCGTATTGGAGCGCCTCTGCCGTTGCAGGCAGCATATCCCTCTTGGGGGAAACGTCTATGGGGGCTACCCTCTACATTCATAGTACAAGACTATGGGAGGCAGACCCCCCCCCAACATATTTGGAAGTAGCATAGAACGGAGAATAGATGCACTGGAGCAAGCCATGTCTACTGTGAAGCAGGAACTGATAGCATTGGGGCAGAGAATGACGACCTTGGAACAGAGAATCAGCGATGGTATCAAATCAAAATAGCCAAGACGCAAAGTGTAAATACTGCCAATCACCGAACGTCATCAGGTTCGGCACCTACAAAGGCGTCCAGCGCTACTACTGTAAAGACTGCAAGCGCAAGTTCGTACTGGATACCTTGCCGAAGATGAAGACACCGATGACATGGGTGGCTGCGGCTCTGGATATGTACTACAGGGGTATGCCTCTGGACAGCATTCAAGGTCACATGAAGATGGTATACGGCAAGTACTTTTCCGAGCCAGGAATCTACAAGTGGATTGTACGCTTCACCCAAGAGGCCATCAGGAGAGCAAGAGACTTTCATCCCGTAGTCGGGGATACGTGGGTTGCCGATGAGACGGCGCTGAACGTAGACGGCAGGAACATCTGGTTCTTCGACATCATAGATGCGGACTCGAGGTATCTCTTAGCATCGCATCTATCTACGAACAGGACTACGGAAGATGCTCAGGTATTGGTGGAGAAGGCGATAGCACGGGCGGGCAAAGTACCGAAGGTTATCATCACCGACAAGCTACAAGCGTACATGGACGGCATAGACCTTGCCAGTGGCGGTACTACGAAGCATATCAGGAGCAAGCCGTTTACCGAACAGGACAGCACGAACCTTATCGAGAGGCTTCACGGCACTCTCAAAGAGCGCACCGACGTGATACGGAACTTCGGCAATCTGGCTACGGCAAGGTTGCTGACGGAAGGCTGGCTGACACAGTACAACTTCTTCAAGGAGCATGAATCTCTAGGGAACGTGCCGCCAGTGAAGACCATGAAGGTCAAGCTACCATTCACCGACTGGAACGACATCGTGAGAAATGCCGGTGGAGCGAAGGAACCCTATATGTCGCAGTTGGAGATACCGAAGGCGAAGCCGACGACGGAGAAGCAAAAGCGGAGAGCCTCTATACGGCGGGCGGTACGCAAGAGCGAAGCCAAGAGGAAAGTCGCCATTCCAGGAATCACGACACTGAGGGGATAGCTACGATGGACACGAGTAAATAGTCGACCTAAATGAAGTGAGAAATCAGGAACAGCCACGAGTTAACTTAACCATATTGGGAGGTAAAACGATGACAGACAAAGAAGAACAATCACTAAAAGAGGCCAAGCGAGCGGAAGAACGAGCTGCTGAGGAGATTAGCCAATCAGCTAGAGAACAGGCGATTACAGAGGATCAGAAAGGAAGGGAAACCAAGCGAGCGGAAAAACGAGCTGCTGAGGAAATTGAGCAATTAGCTAGAGAACAGGCGAGAAGAAAAGCCAATTTGGCTAGAGAACAGGCGATTACAAAGGATCAGAAAGGAAGGGAAACCAAGCGAGCGGAAAAACGAGCTGCTGAGGAGATTAGCCAATCAGCTAGAGAACAGGCGAGAAGAAAAGCCAATTTGGCTAGAGAACAGGCGATTACAGAGGATCAGGAGGCGAGAAAGCTCAAGGCCAAGAAGCAACCACCAGAGTAAACTAAAGAGGTATGGGCAGTGAGATGAGCGGGTTCTTGGATTCTTTTCAAATTTCTGTGTTCAACAACACGCTGTATTGTGTAATCCGAAAATGGTTCAAACCGTGGCACGCAGTGCAGACATAAAAGGTGAGGTGTCACTAATCATATGAACGAGTACACAATGTTCACTTCCCGAACCATAACAGCATATGATGGGCATCGTTTCCGTGTTCCTCGGGACGGAGGAACCAGCGTTAGGTGAGCGAATTGGAGAAGGAGGGGAGATCGTCATGATGGAACAACGCTCAACCGTCACAGAGAAGTGGGACCGCTGGTCCTTTCTTTGGCTAGCTCTCGCAGCCATATTCGCCTTGTTCACCAATGGAAATTGGAACATTCCGCTGGCAACCTGGCTATCCCTGCTCTTTGCGCTTCGCTTCTGGCGAACACAGCCACTCAAACGTGGATTCATCATCTACACGTTTGTGTTTATGGTTCCGTTTATTTCGCCTGGCAAGGTTTGGTGCCCCTTTCACACGCAGCATATTTCGTTTTCGTGGTGATAATATCTCTCTCTAACGCTTTGGCCTTCCTCACCGCCCGCCTTCTTGCTTCCCGGCTGACGGGCTTTGTGTCAACGCTGGTCTTCCCTTTGGTGATGGTAACGACACAATACATCATGACGTTGACAAGTCCCTACAGCAGTTTCGGGTCACTGGCATATACGCAATATGGCAACCTGCCTCTGCTGCAGATTCTGTCGGTTACGGGGCTATCAGGGATAACCTTCTTGCTCGCCTGGTTTGCCTCTACGGTCAACTGGGCTTGGGAGCAGCAGTTCAGCTGGAAGGAAGTCTGGAAGGGTGTTGTGACATATGCCGGCATACTGGCCGTGTCGTTGCTCGCCGGCGGCGCGTCACTTGTCTCCACACCGGCATCCGACACCGTCCGCACAGCAGCCATCCCCGCGACTGAAGTATTTGAGATGGGTCAGGATATTGAAGACTCCGTGCAACGTTTTCTCTCTGGCGAGGCTACAGATACGGAACTGGAGTCTATTCGTGCAGAGTTCAGCGCCGATACCGAGCATCTGCTTGAGCGGAGCGAGCGGGAGGCCCGGGCTGGTGCCACTATCATCTTCTGGAGCGAGGGCGGCGGTCTAGTACTGAAGGAGGACGAGGCTGCACTTATCGAGCGCGGTTGCTCGCTTGCCCGCCAGGAAGGGATCTATCTAGGCATGGCATTGGCCACGCTGCGCTCCGGTGAGAGTCTGGTTGAGAACAAAGTCGTGTTGGTTGAACCGTCAGGCGAGATTGCCTGGGAGTACCTCAAATCCCGCCCCGTTCCGGGCGAATCTTCGATGCGTGGAGCCGGTGACATTCTCACCTTGGACACGCGCTACGGAAGAATTGCCGCGGCAATCTGCTTTGATATGGACTTCCCCAACCTGATTCGCCAGGCCGGCGCGGCTGGAGCGGACGTAATGTTCAATCCGTCGAATGACTCGGAGGAGGTTGCCCCTCTTCGCATGCAAATGGCAACGTTTCGGGCGATTGAAAACGGCTTCTCACTGGTGCGCCCTACCAGCCATGGGTTCTCGGTTGCCACGGATTATCGGGGACGGGTGTTGGCAATGGCGGACTATTTCGCGAGCGAAGAGCCGGTAATGATTGCATACGTTCCGACTGAAGGTGTCACCACCGTATACTCACAGATTGGCGACCTCTTCGCCTGGCTGTGCGTGGCTGGTTTTGTCGCCATGATTGCATGGGTTCTGGTCTGGCGTAAACGGACAAGATCTCCCCACCGGCCGACTTCCTGAGCGCAAGCGGCGGGCAACGGCAGGGACACTTCTGGTTCTCCTCACACTTCTCTTAGTTACGCTTGCCAGCCTGAAAGTCGTGGATAGGTTCACCGACGGCATCACCCGATTAGCGCGCCAGGAACACGCTGTAACTTGTTTGGTGGCTGACGAGCTGCTTTGCCCGGCGGGTGACTACGGCGTAGCCCGTATTGCGGTACGCGAGGAAGATGGTAGCGCCGGCTTGGCGCTTGCAGAGACCGGTCTGGTTGAACGCGGCGCCACGGTTCTGGCTATTGAGCGAGGGGACAGAGTGCTGCTTGACCCGGAGCGGAAGAGACTGTGCTGGCGGGGGACTACCTGCTGTGCTATGGCAAAGTTTCCTGTTTCTTTGCCTAGCTGCACAATCGTCCGGGCCGCTGCTTGACGAGTGTGTATCCATCCCCAAAGTCACAGAACGCCCAAATGTGCAACTACACAACACGTCGCAATGTGGCATCAAAACTGGCTGTCCGTGCCGAATGCACTCGCGACCTTAGAACTCACTACTGTCTTGAGAAGAATCTGGGACAGTGGAAATGCAGTGACGTCTTCCAATGAACGGTCAAGAATTGAAGTGCCTGCATCGACGCTGAAGGCATTATTCTCAGAACGGGCATCGGCCACCGCGCGAGGTGATATATCTTCTTCATTCGATCTCGACCTGCAGTCCACCACCGCTTTTTGCTACTAGGCTTGACATGATAACGTATGTGTGCCTTTACTTTGCGTCAAGTAATATTGGCGGAGGTAGTCATGGGGACCAGTTCACGCCACAAGGGTAAACGTGCAGAATACTACGTCTTTGGTGAGCTGATTAAAAGGGGTCTTGATCTCTATTTGCCCGTCGTAGATATTGGGGTTGATGCAATCATACGCGGTGATGATGGTAGTGCATACGTCGAACTGCAGGTGAAATCTACGGAGGCAGAGCCCCAGGCAGGGTATTTCAACGTCTATGACCTTGAACCTAGCACGAACCTTTTCATTATCTGCGTAGACATGA
The DNA here is from genome assembly GCA_034430415.1 of Dehalococcoidia bacterium. Taxonomy (GTDB): domain Bacteria; phylum Chloroflexota; class Dehalococcoidia; order GIF9; family AB-539-J10; genus JADFUZ01. Next base: position 4,562 of record DAOUEN010000070.1, on the reverse strand, counting down.
GTAAGGCGAAGTTGAGCGAATACGGACAACCCGAGATCTGGGTCTTACCATCGGGTGTCTATGAACAACATGCAACAATCCAAACTCTCAAACATACAACCCGGTATCATTTGCCCTTACCCGCCAAAGACAGAAGATACGGAAACAAGACGCGGGCAGAGAGTCTTGAAGAATACTGTGCTACCAGACACGAAGAGGCATGGAGACAGTTGTCCAAGCGAAAGCCTGCGAGTCTTGCTGAGGCGCTTTCTGAAGCCGCGAGGAGTTGCGGTTACGAAATAGTTGGGCATGACTACGTTGGTGACGCTCAAGATTGGATAACCAAACCCGCCAGCAAGACTGATTGAGTCAATCCATGGCGCCGTGACACAAACAGCCAGATTGTGTAACTTATGTTCATTTTATCCAGATTCTTGTCTGCTTTAGTTATCAAATTCACTTTCCTTTTATCTTATCTAAAGATTTCTTTGCAGTTTTTCGAACACCTTCATCTTCATCTTTCAGCAATTTAGTGAGAGGTTCTACTGCTCTATCATCCCCTATTTGTCCAAGTGACCTTGCTGCTATTTCTCTTACTTTCCAATAGACGTCATTCAAGGCCTCGATAAGTATTTCTACTTTTCTCATATCCTTTGTCTTGCTCAGAGCCACTATTGCTTTCTCACGAACATTTCCGTGATATTCATTTCTCAAGGATTCAGCAAGGGACTCCAAGGTGCTAGCATCCCCTATCCTTCCTAAAGCCTCAGCCGCTGCTTCCCTAACATATTCGTGTACGTCATTCTTCAATGCTTCAGCAAGGGATCTTCTTCCTACTTCCCCTCCTATCTTACCAAGAGCCTCAGCGGCATTATGACGAACACTAGGGCTTTCACTATTATGAAGGGCTTCAATCAGGGAGCTTACAGCTCTGGCAGCTTTTGTTTCACCGAGAGCCCAGGCTGCCCCCTGTTGAACATCCTGCTCACTATGTTTTAGCAACTCGAGAAGAGGCTCAATCGCGCTTGGGCTCTTTGTCTTACCAAGCGCTTCTGCAGCTCGTTCACCAAGCTCTTTATTTTTGAGGGATTTAATCAGGACGCTTAGCGCTCTAGCACCTCCTATCTCCCCAAGAGCTTCTACTGCACTCCACCGAACAGTAATGTCCGTATCTTCTAATGTCTTGATCAGTTGTTCTACAGGCTGTGGATCTTTTATTTCTCCAAGAGCTACTGCCGCCTCGCTTCTAACAGAATCATCATTATCATTCAAGGCATGAATTAGCGATTCTACTGCTCTCGAATCTCTTAGCTCTCCCAATACTTCAGCAGCTTTATAACGGATGAACGCATCCTTGTCTTTCAAAGCCTCGATTAGAGGTTCTACTGCTAGTTTCCCTATCTTTTCTAGAGCTTCCGGTGCTTCATACTGAAGCTCTTCAGTATGCATAACTTTAATGAGAGGTACTATAGCTCTTACATCTTTTATCATACCAAGAGCCCATGCTGCTGCTTGTCGAACATACTTATTCTTGTCATGGAGAGCTTGAATAAGTGGCTCTACTGCCTTCGAATCCTTTAGCTCACCGAGCGCTCTAGCCGCGTCGTCTCGAACATAAAGATTCTTGGAGCTTAAGGCGTCTATTAGCCCTTGAATATCTTTCTTGGCTGCTAATTGCTTCACTTTCGATTCTTCCATCTTTACACCTCCTTTACGTGAGAGTATCCGTTGTTAGCGATTAATTCCTGAGTTGTATTGTTTGCATATTGCTCTCGCGTCTATCATTTGCCATATCCACAGGGAGACGAGGCTCAGAAAAGACACAATGCCGACGGTGAGAAAGACGTCAGCAGCGGCCGGCGGCTCGCCTATAGGCTGGCCCGGCGGCGGGATGACCAGGTTGGCACATCGACCAGGCGGTGACGCAGAAGAAGCTCGCCGCGGCCAACCCCCAGCCCCCCAACAGCAGCAGCAGTCCCGGCGCACCCTACCGGCGTACAGGTGCCCTATGCCGAGGCAACACACCAACCCCGGCAGGGCAGCCAGCAACACGGCCTTTCTCGGGCTTTTGGATTCTTGCCCTACAGCATCTTCCATTTGCCGCTGCTGCTATTGTTCAGATGGCTTCGAAGGTCTTGGAATTCGTATCATTCCCCGAAGCAGGAAGTAGCTGCCAAAAGACACCAGAACAGCCATCAGGACCGCTGCAACCATCGCCGAGAAGTCGTACATGAGCTGTCCGACGCTGGACTGTGGCGCAACGCCAACCACCGCCCGCTCAATCGACCATAGCAGCAGTATTGCCCCGATGACAATCAGCAGCTTTGACCTCCGGTTCGTTCCATCCGTTCCAGGTCGTGAGCGCAGTCGGACTGCAGCCCTGTAGCCCAACAGACCGCCACCCGAAAGGCCGAAAATCCAGATTGTGAGCCTCAGGGTGTTGGTTACGCCAATATCGACAAGGTGGTAATGACCCGGTTTGACATCGAGATGGACCAATAATGCTACGAGCGTGATTCCAGCAACTGCCAATAGCACTATGCCTAGGACTTTCAACAACTTCGGTTTGCCTGCCATTTGTGCTCTACCTCCTTCCGAGCTCCGACTCATCCTCTGAGCTTCGCCAGCCTCTGATTTCCGGCTTGCGCTTCGTGCATGACAGACTGTCTCCCAAGCCCGTTGTGCCCACGCCATTGTAACATAGCGCGGCAGGCACGCAGAGCCCTACTGGCTCACGTCTGTTCGTCGAGTATACCGTTGGCCGATCAGACACCAAACCATTCTATTTCCTGACCAACTGAACAAAACATCGTTCTGTTTCCCTCCTAGCAGCGCCAGGTGCCGCCGAAGAAGTTGCCAAACGGCCTCTACACTCCTGCTTATCCTCACAGTTTGAGCCAATTGGCGCTGGTGATATACTTCGCATCCATAGTTCACTATGCCGGGAACCCGGCAAGCCTACCCGATAGGGAGCTGCGAATATGCTGGAAATGATGAGGCGGCGAGGCCAGGACATGCTGGAACGGACCGGGGCAGGGGTAGGGATGGATACCGCTTCCCCGCGAGTACTGGCAGTGTCCTGCCGGAAAGGAGAGCGATGGCTGACGATACAGATGTAAGTCCGGAGAAGAAATGGCTGGGTGAAGAACGGGCCAGGGTTGTGGTGAAGAACCTGCAACGGAGGCACATCAACGCCCGGTACGTTGCCAACCGCGAGGAAGCGCGGGAGACAATCCTGGAGATGATTCCTCCGGGGGTTACCGTTGCCCGCGGCGACTCAATTACCGTGGACCAGGTCGGCATAGTCCCCGAGTTGGTCAAGCGAAACCAGAACACCATCCTCGACCCGTTCAAGTGGGACGCCGATGGCTACTACATCGATAGTGAAACGGAGCGGCGGCGAATGAAACGGGAGGCCTTCTCTGCCGACGTATTCCTGGTCGGTAGCAACGCCGTTACCCTGGATGGCAAGCTGGTGAACATCGACGGTGAGGGCAACAGGGTAGCCGCCATGGTATATGGACCCGACAAGGTCATCATGGTAGTCGGCACCAATAAGATTGTCAAAGATGTCGACGAAGCTCTGGAGCGGATTCACCAGGTAGCCGCACCAATGAATGCCCGGCGCCACTATCTCAAGCACCATGAGGATAGCATGGCAGACCTCCCCTGTGTGCGCACGGGCAGGTGTGTCGATTGCACTCATGCCGAGAAGATATGCTGCTATACGGTTATCATCGAGGGCGCCATGAGCAGCGAGAAGGACCGTATCAACGTGGTGCTGGTGGGCGAGGAGCTGGGTATCTAAGGTCTAGTCAGCCAAAGCCTGTTCCCACCGCACGAACACGGAATGCACCCTGGCCCATAGTGGAAACGGGCCGAGCCAAGCGTTTCACTGATAGCTCGTCACGCCCTTCGCCACGTTTGCCCCCAGCCTTATCGACCTGACTAGTATTCCCACTGCTATTCCGATACAGATGCAGATGAGGGCTATGGTAACGCCGGAATACACGACATCGGCTATTGCTGTGTTGGGCATCACACTGAAGTCAAACGGGAATACGGACAGCAGGACTATGACTGTAGCCAGCCCAAAGCCGCCTGCAACAATGTGAACGACCTCTCTCAGCACATATCTGTCGAATATGATCAAGATGATGTGACCGATGGCACTGATTACCAGGGTTGTGGTGAGAATTGGCAACCATAGGTTGATGTCCTCAGTGAAGAGAGGTTGCCTCGTCCACGTGGTAGTGCCGCCGACTGTTTCCGAACTGTAGAATGCAATGTACTGATTGAAAAAGTTGAAGAGTATCAGCAGGACTACGCTCCAGGCTACGGCAAAGGCAGAACCAGCTATTCTTGCATCTCTCTTGCTTATGATATGTCTCTCTGCCCTGGGGCCGCCTGGCTTCTCCCAAGCCGCCTCGGCAGCTGGTGCAGCTTCCTGAGGTGCGGGTCCCTCGTATTCACCGCCTGCAACAGATGGGCCCACCATTCTCTCAGCAATATCACCGGCCCAGGCGAGCTTATATCGCTCACCGTTATGGGCCTTGATCATGAGGATTATCCATAGTATGAAC
>DAOUEN010000069.1:0-61990 GCA_034430415.1 Dehalococcoidia bacterium | reverse complement strand
CGCCTTCTGCCCTTGCCCGGGCTTCGAGTTCGTTTCTTAGTCCGTGGTTGGGTGGAACCTGCGGTAGGCTCCAGCCTTCCAGCACTGACCATATGTAGAGCCCGGTACCTCCTACCAACAGAGCCAGTCTGCCCTGTTCCTGAATACTCGCAATGGCCTTGGATGCCAACTGCAAGTATGTGGCCAGATTGAAGTCTTCATCCGGGTCAACTATGTCGATGATGTGGTGGGGTACCAGAGCTCTTTCGGTCAAGCCAGGCTTGCTGGTGCCGATGTCCATATAACGGTACACTTGGCGGCTATCAGCGTTTACGATCTCAGCATGCAGGTTCTGGGCCACCCGCATAGCGAGGTCGCTCTTACCCACTGCTGTGGGCCCAACGATGGCAACAACGTGATTCACGGAATTCGGTCTCCCCTTGAAGAACGGAAGGAGCTAGTGAGATGCTTTGGCGATGATGGCTGTCTGTTCAGCAATGCGCACGAACTCCTCAGCTCTGAGGCTAGCACCTCCGACCAAGGCACCATCAATCTCCTCATAGGATACAAATTCCGCGATGTTGTCACCTGTAACGCTGCCGCCGTAGAGGATAGCCAGATTACAAGCAATTTCGTTAGTCCATAGTCTGGCCAGAGTATCGCGGATGAAGCCGATGGTGGCAACCGCTTGCTCGCCACTGGCTGCCTTGCCTGTGCCAATGGCCCAGACCGGTTCATAGGCGATCACGATACCAGTGCTGCCAGTGATGGCGCTGAGACCTTCAGCTATCTGCCGTGCCACAACTTCCTCGGTCATGCCAGCTTCATGCTCCTCGAGCTTCTCCCCGATGCAGAAGATGGGCCTGAGCCCGTGTTTCAAAGCCGATATCACCTTGGCGTTCACTATTTGGTCTGTTTCTCCGAAATACTGTCGCCGCTCGGAGTGTCCCAGAATGACAAACTGGCATAGCTCCGCAAGCATCAGGGGGGAAATCTCCCCAGTATATGCTCCCTTCGTTTTTGCACACATATCTTGAGCGCCCAGCATTACAGAAGACCCCTTCAGCAAGTCCCCGACTGCGGCGAGTGAGATAAACGGCGGGCAGAGCACCTTATGCACTCCTTTCACCCTGTCGAGGCCGTCGAGCATATCGCGAACGAGGGTAGTCGCCTGAGCAACCGTGGTATTCATTTTCCAGTTGCCGATGACAAACGGGATGCGCATTTCCCGAGGCTCCTATCTCTCTTCACCGGAGGTGCGTGGCCAAGAGGAGGTTGCCTTGCTACATCTTATCCAGAAGGGCTTCCACGCCGGGCAAAGGAATACCCTCGAGGAATTCCAATGTGGCACCACCTCCGGTGGACACATGAGTCATCTTGTCAGAGAGCCGCATTTCGCGGACAATGTCAGTGCTGGAGCCGCCACCAATGACTGTGGTCGCATTGAGAGTGGAAAGAAGGGTGACTAGTGACCTGGTTCCCTGGGCAAACCCAGGCATCTCGTAAATGCCCATCGGCCCATTCCAGATAATGGTGTGGCACTTGTTTAACTCACTGGAAAACAGCTCCACGGTCTGAGGTCCAATGTCCACAATGTGGTCTTTGGGTGTTATCATGGCTATGGGCACCACTTCAGCCGGTGCCTGAGCTTCCACCTTGTCGGCCACAATTACGTCGACCGGCAGTAGTAGGTGCACCTCGCATTTGCTCGCTTCGTGTAGTAGCTCTTTGGCCAGGTCCAGCTTGTCATCTTCCACGAGAGAACGCCCTACCTCGTATCCCTGTGCCTTTAGGAAGGTGGCAGCCATACCTCCACCGATGAGCAGGCTGTTGACCCTCTTCAGCATGTTTTCTACCAGACCTATCTTGTCGCTCACCTTGGCGCCGCCCATGACGCAGGCAAAAGGCCGTTCCGGATCACTTAGAAGGCCGCCCATGGCTTCAAGTTCTCTCTCCATCAAGAACCCAGCCACCGCTGGCAGATAGTTCGTTACGCCTACGGTGGAGGCATGGGCTCTGTGAGCTGTGCCAAAGGCATCGTTGACGAAGATGTCGGCTAGGCTGGCCAGTTTTTGAGCAAAGCCAGGATCATTCGCCTCTTCTTCGCGGTGAAAACGCACGTTCTCCAGGCAGAGGATATCGCCTTCTCCAAGTTCCTTGACGCTCTCTCTTGTCTGTCGTCCCACGCAATCTGGTGCCATGCTCACCGGCAAACCCACAAGCTGTGACAGGTGCTCCGCGACGGGCTGCATTCGCAGCTTCTCATCAACTTTGCCTTTTGGGCGTCCTAGATGAGAGCAGATGATTGTCTTGGCTCTGTGGTCTACAAGGTACCTGATGCTGGGCAAAGAGCCCCTGATACGGCTGTCCTCGCTAATGGCACCAGTACCCATGTCCAAAGGGACGTTGAAATCCACTCTGAGCAATACTCTTTTCCTCTGGACTTCTACATCTCTGAGGCTTTGCTTTGGCATTCTCTGTCTCGATGGTTGAGCTTTGCCACGGTCACGGGCTACACCCCGGCTCGAAACCTAGCTCCACATGGACGGGACCGTGGGAGCTTAGCCTCCGTCGATCCGCGTGACGCTCTTGGAGCGCCAGCCTACCGCAACGGCATCTTCAGCTACGGCCGCAGGGGCTGTAGTATGTTAGCGACCAAGCAAAGCGGTTGTCAACAAAGCAGGGCTCCTGTAATATGCTCGACCGTGGGTGGCGCCTCCCAGGGATGAGTGTCAGCCTCTCGAGAGTGCCAGACAGGGTGGCAACTTGGTGATGAAGCTCTTGAAGGAGGGACTCAAAGCTGGTGATATCATGTCCGACGTGTCCTTACGAAATACGGTGGTTGTTCGTCAAGCTACCGGTGGCTCCACGAATGCCCTATTGCATTTGCCCGCCATTGCCCACGCTGCCGGAATTGAGTTCGATGCAAGTCTCTTTGATACCATCGGCCAAAAGGTCCCCTATCTGACAAATATCCATACGGGCGGGCAATACTCATCGAGACAGTTCTGGCTCTAGTGTAGGAACTCCATCGCCTTGATCATTGATGGCAGGTTCTCCGGTGCTACGGCTGGCCCTGTGATCGGTCATGTGTCACCTGAAGCTTTCAGCGGGGGCCCCGTCGCCTTGGTGGAGAATGAAGACCTGATAGAAATCAGCCTGCGACGGCGGTACATCAATATCGTGGGCGTAGAAGGTCGGATGAAGGAACCAGGAGGGGTGAGAGACATTCTCGAGCAGGGAAGGACTGCATGGCAGCAGCCGGCTGCAAAGCACGCTGCCGGTGCTCTAGGTCTCTATTGCCGATTGGCTGCGTCCGCTATGGAGGGTGCCTACATGAGTTAGGCCTGGAGGCAGATGGCCTGCCGACTCAGGTGCAAAGGTGTCGCGTACTTGATAGAATCTGTCCGGTCTCGTATAATTGGCACTCTGGAGTTGAGAGTGCTAACTGCTGCAGCCGTTGCAAGAAGTTCTCGGTTCGATTTGACTGTTTCCCTTTCTTGGGTAGTTCTCTGTGGGCCTGTGATCCGTGCTTGTATTCGCAGCCAGGGTCCGAGGTCATAACGCTTGCTCCCAATACTGGACTGGAGATTCCCGAAGGGAGAATGTAGCGGGGCGTGAAAAGCGGAGCATGTTCCTTGTGACCGAGAGCTTGAGGAGAGTGACGAATGCCTACCTACCAGTACCAGTGCGATAACTGCGGGCATCAATTTGAGCTCAGGCAGAGCTTCCATGACAAACCGGTGGCAGTCTGCTCTTTGTGCCGTGGGGTTGCGCGCCGCCTTTTCTCTCCGGTGCCTATCTTGTTCAAGGGTTCGGGCTTCTACATCACGGACTCCAGAGCCGCAGAGGATCGTGGCCTCCACCACGAGGGGACAAAGACCACGGAGAAGAGTGTAGACAAGAAAGGCGGGGAGTCATAGGCAATGCGACGGATTGGGAAAGAGCGGGAGGTCATAGGGGTGTTGCGCAAGTCCAGGGGCAACGGACAGCGCCCTCTCCATTTCTATTGCCTGCCCCATGCTATGGTATACTTGGGCCAGGTCCCTGTAGCTCAGCTGGACAGAGCGGCTGCCTTCTAAGCAGCGGGTCGTGGGTTCGAATCCCTCCAGGGACGCCAGCAGCTGTGAGTAACCCCAGAGTATTACTGCAGCACATCTTCTCTTTCTTGCCTTCAATGAAACTTGCGCTACTAGTACTAGTTGTGTTAGATTACCTAGGTTTCGCCGTTTGGTTCACTTGAGGTTGGAGATCTAGTGGAAAACCCATCAGTCAAAGAGCTTCTGGAAGCAGGTGCCCATTTTGGTCACCATACCAGCTACTGGCACCCCAAGATGAAGAAATTCATCTTCACGCAGCGCAACGGCATACACATCATCGACCTGGAGCAGACGGTTACGATGTTGGATACCGCAGGTAGTTTTGTTCGGGATCTGGCAGCCGCGGGACAAACCATTCTGTTTGTGGGTACCAAGAGGCAGGCTCAGCAAGTGGTGGAAGAAGAGGCGAAGAGGTGCGGTATGTATTATGTCAGCCAGCGTTGGCTGGGTGGGATGCTCACCAATTTCGCTACCATACAGGCTCGCATCGACTATCTTGTCCGTTTGGAGGATGGAAAAGACAAAGGCGAGTTCGATCGCTTGTCCAAGAAAGAGAGGTCCAGGTTAGAGAAGAAACTTGCACATCTGAACGAGCAGATGGGGGGTTTCAAGGAGATGACTGCTCTTCCCAGAGCTCTGTTCATTTCTGACCCCACAAAAGATAGGATCGCGTTGACTGAGGCAAGGAAGATGGATATTCCTGTCGTCGCCATGGTGGACACGAATTGTAACCCTGAGGAGATTGACTATCCCATTCCGGCGAATGATGATGCCATCAAGGCGATAAGGCTAGTTTGTGCCAGAATGGCTGATGCCGCAATCGAAGGCAAGCGCTTGCAGATCTCTGAGGAGGAGGGAGAGGGTGGCTTGGCGTCTGTTGAATCCGAGGAATCTGTCGAAATCCTGCGTTCATACACCTTTGAACCGGAGGAGTAGCCCTTGTGGTGGTTCAGATGAGAGTATCAACCGAGGCCATTAAAGAGATAAGAGACAGGACCGGGTGCGGGATGCTCGATTGCAGGAACGCGTTGCTGGAAACCGAGGGAGACATAGAGAAAGCTATAGGATTCCTCAGACGCTTGGGGCTTGCAACTGCCCAAAAGGCAGGAAAGCGCATGGCCGGAGAGGGAATAGTCGAGGCGTATGTTCATCACAACGGGAAGATCGGGGCTCTAGTTGAATTGAACTGCGAGACTGACTTTGTAGCTCGGACAGATGAGTTCAAGCGGATTGGCTACGACTTGGCAATGCAGGTGGCTGCTGCCTCGCCCCAGTTTGTCACTGAGGAGGAAGTGCCAGTGGATTCGGAATTGGATCCGCAGGAGGTCTGTCTTCTCCTCCAACCCTTTATCAAGGAGCCTGGCCGAACCGTGGGTGAAGTAATCACTGAGGCCATAGCCAGGACCGGTGAGAACATAAAGGTACGAAGATTCTCCAGATTTGAACTCGGCTCCTAGCCTGGGGATGTCTGCCTCTCTGAGGACCGATCATGCCAGATAAGATCATCGTCGAACTGAACTCAGAGATGGAAACGAGTGTTGATGGTCTAGCTCGGGAACTAGCTAGCATCCGTAGCGGGCGAGCCACTCCGTCTCTGGTGGAGAATGTGGTAGTTGACTACCACGGCGCGCCTGTGCCGTTGAGGCAGATTGCCACGGTGTCAGCGCCTGAGTTCAATCTGATTGTCATTCAGCCTTGGGAACGTAGCTCCTTGCGGAGCATAGAAAAGGACATCCTCAAAGCCAATATCGGCTTCAATCCCTCCAATGATGGCAATGTTGTACGAATAGCTGTTCCCCCTCTCAACGAAGAGCGTCGTGCTGAACTGGCAAAGCTGGTGTCCAAGAGGGTGGAAGAGAGACGGGTGGCGTTGCGCAACATGAGGCGAAACACTATCGCAGAGTTGAGGCGCATGGAGAAGAACAAGGAGATATCGCAAGACGAACTTTCGAATGCGATCAAGCATGTCGACGAGATTGGCGAGAGCTTCATAGACAAGGCAAATGAGATAGGCAAGGCCAAAGAGAAGGAGATAAGGGAGCTCTGATCTCGGGATTCGCCGCAAACCTGATTCCTGTTCGCCCATAGCAAACCAAGCCTGCGTTGAAACACCAACCCGCGGCTCCTGCTGTTCAAGACCTGTTACAATTGGGCTGTGCTCAAACGAAGGATCATCACTGGCGCTATGGGCGCCGCCGTTGTCTTTTTCCTCATCTGGCTTGGTCATCCCTGGTTTAGCTTCTTCATTGCTGCGGTGACCCTCGTCGGCACGCTCGAGTTCTACCACATGTCTGCTAGCCTGGCCCGTAGGCGTTTTCTGACCTGTCTTGGCCTTATGTGGGCATTGGCTGTTGCTCTAAGCCCTCACTACGAGGACGCCGCTGTCCTGTCCGCAGTCATGGCAAGCGCCATAGTGGTTTCTCTGGTGGGGATGCTGCGCCTGCTGCCTCGAGAGGAGGCATTTCGTGACTGGGCATGGGTAGTGGCTGGTGTTCTCTACGTGGGATGGATGCTCAGCTATTGGCTTCGCTTGAGCATGCTGGCAAATGGGAGAGAGTGGGTCTGCCTGGCCATGCTCGCTACGTTCGCTTATGATACAGGCGCCTTCTTCGTCGGTGGAGCATGGGGTAGGCATCGCTTGGCTCCAACCATAAGCCCGGGCAAGACCTGGGAGGGGGTTGGTGGAGGCTTGTTGAGTACTATTGCAGTCGCCACTGCAGTATCTGGGGTCCCTGCTCTCTTTTCTTCCATAGGCGCTGAGTGCTGGCAGGTCATTGTCCTAGCCTGCCTTGTTGGCCTCTCTGCTCAGGGTGGCGACCTGGTGGAGTCCCTGCTGAAGCGCAACGCTGGAGTGAAGGAATCAGGCAAGCTGCTTCCGGGACACGGTGGTGTTCTTGACCGGTTCGACGGTCTCATCTTCGTAGGGGTGGTGGTATACTATTGCGTGGTATGGGTCATAGGATAAAGAGAGTAGCTATCCTTGGCTCGACAGGCTCCATCGGGCAGCAAGCTCTGGATGTTATCCGTGCTTTCAAGGGGAGGTTTCAAGTAGTAGCTCTGGCAGGAGGCAGAAACACCGGGCTTCTTGTCAAGCAGATCAGAGAATTCCATCCCAGGATGTACTACTCGGCAGTCGAGGCTGGAATTGGCCAGGAAATGGAGTTCTTGTCCATGGAGGATATGGCCAGTCACCCTGAGGTTGATTTGGTCATCATGGCCACGTCTGGAAAAGCAGGATTGTATCCCACCCTAGCAGCTTTGAGGGCGGGAAAGACACTGGCTCTGGCTAACAAAGAGGTGCTGGTGGCGGCGGGCGAAATCATTGTCCGGGAGGCTAGACGTCACGGGGCAACGATCCTGCCGATTGATAGCGAACATAGTGCTATCTGGCAATGCCTGCGAGGAGAAAGGAATAATATCCGGAAGCTGTACCTGACTGCCTCCGGAGGACCTTTCTATTCCTATTCTCAGGCAGAGTTGGCTCAAGTGACGGTAGAGCGGGCTCTCCAACACCCTGTTTGGAGGATGGGGAGAAAAGTGACAATCGATTCATCAACGTTGATGAATAAGGGCTTGGAAGTAATCGAGGCGCGTTGGCTTTTTACTGTTCCCTTGGAGGACATAGAGATATTGATCCATCCTCAATCTGTTATTCACTCGATGGTGGAATTCATCGACGGCTCGGTGAAAGCACAACTCGCGTGTCCCGATATGAGGTTGCCTATCCAGTATGCCATTTGCTTTCCCGGCAGGTTGCCCAATCCCGGATTGCCACGCGTCGATCTTGGCAAAATCCAGCATCTCAGTTTCGAACCAGTCGACATCGACAGATTTCCCTGCCTCAGGCTGGCCCTGTATGCAGGCAAACTGGGAGGCACATACCCTGCTGCACTATGCGCTGCTGATGAAACCGCGGTGGAGCTGTTTCTCTCACACCGCATCCGTTTTGTTGACATTGCTGCTCTGGTGGAGGAAGTGTTGGGAAGCCATCAAAGTACAGACAACCCCTCTATGGATGACATTATGTCTGCCGACGTTTGGGCGAGGAAGCATGCCATGTCTGTTTCTGGCCGTTGTCGCTCAGGCTGCATCGAGCGGAACGACGGGTCGCGCCGAAAGCGCCTGGAGGTAGCTGAATAGAAGATGAATGTCATCACTGTGATCGCCTTCTTTGTTGTGACTCTGCTTCTTGTAGTGTTCGTGCACGAACTGGGGCACTTCATCGCTGCCAAGCGTACAGGCGTGAAAGTCGAGGAATTCGGTTTGGGGTTTCCTCCGCGGCTTCTGGCAATCAGACGGGGAGAGACAGTGTACTCGCTCAACGCCATACCTGTGGGAGCCTTCGTCAGGTCAGTTGCGGAGGATGACCCTGCCGTGCCAGGAAGTCTAGCCAGCAAGGGCTCGTGGGCACGGCTGGTCGTCTATGCTGCAGGTCCTGTGGCCAACATCCTTCTGGCCTTTGTTCTGCTTAGCGCATTTTTCACGTTGCCGGAAGACGTGATAGTTGGCAATGGGGTTATGGTGTATCAGGTGGCGGAGAACTCGCCGGCGGAGGAAGCGGGCATTGGGTCAGGAGACCTGATTCTGGAAGCGGATGGCGAGCCTATTCGTAAATGGGGTGATATACAGGGCAGGATAAGCTCCCGCAAGGAAGGAGAGGAAATAACCTTAGCTCTTGAAACAAATGGAATACGAAGGGAGGTTAGTCTGGTGCCTGAGTTCGATGCTGACCTGGGGCGTCGAGCGATAGGCGTTACACTGTGTCGTAATTTGGTGAGTGAGATAGAGATTGGTTCTGCTGTTGATGAGGCCGGTCTCAAGCCGGGAGATACCATTCTGAGTGTGAATGGGCAAATCGTGTATAGCGAGGAGGTTATGTCAGATGTTCTGGCCTCCGTTGGAATGGGGGAGGAGATAAGTTTCACAGCGTTCAGGCAGCGAGAAAAAGTCATCGCCAACATCATTAAAGAGCCGACATCTGCTCTCGGAGTAATGGGTATGGAGTTGCTTTGGGTGGATGTGGCCCATATTGAGCAAGTCCGCCTCCCCCTTATCAGGGCGAGCCACCTGGCAGGCAGCTTCATTATTGACATGCCTAGCATGATAGTGGCTTCGATCCCCTTGATAAGAGAGGATCCCGGGAAAGCGCTTGTTGGACCGATAGGTGCGGGGCAGCTAACCGTAGAGGCTGTCCGGTCTTTTGGTCCAAGCAATGTGGTGTATATGGCAGGCATTATCAGTCTGGGTATTGCCCTGTTCAACTTTCTGCCTGTCCCCCCCCTGGATGGAGCAGGGATACTGGTTGCACTTGTCGAGCGCACTCGCCGAGGGAAGCGTCTATCCCCTCGTATGCTGCACTTGGCGTACACCATAGGCACTACTTTCTTAATCAGTCTTATGGTCTTGGTAACCTATAGTGATCTTCTGCGCATAATTACGGGCGGGAGCTTTGGACTATGATCCAGCGGCGGGTCTCAATACCGTTGATGCTTGGAGATGTGACTGTGGGCGGTAATGCGCCAGTTGTGGTGCAGTCTATGGCCAAAACTGATACCCGGGATGTCCATGCCACTGCAAGCCAGATCAGAGATCTGGAGGATTGCGGTTGCGAGATAGTGCGAGTGGCCATTCCAGATGAACAGGCTGCCGCGAGTATCTCATCGATCAAGAAGGGTATCTCTATACCCCTGGTAGCTGATATCCACTTCGACTATCGCTTGGCTCTGGCTGCGTTGCAGAGTGGAGCAGACGGCCTTAGACTTAATCCCGGCAACCTCCGCGATCAAGAACAGATCGCAAAAGTGGTGACTACTGCTAAAGAAAGGGGAGTCCCCATTCGAATTGGAGTGAACGGTGGCAGTGTGCCAGCAAATTTCCAGCCCGCTGCTCCGCTGACTGAACGGATGGTGAATATCGCATTGCAGCAGATAGAGCTTCTGGAGAGCCTTGACTTCAATCTGATCAAGGTTTCCCTCAAAGCGTTTGATGTGCTCACTACCGTCCAGGCCTATCGGCTGATTGCCGATAGAATTTCTTATCCCCTGCACTTGGGTATCACTGAAGCCGGACTTGCTCAAGCTGGGGCCATACGGAGCGCTGTGGGTATCGGCATTCTGTTGCACCAAGGGATTGGCGACACGGTACGGGTGTCTCTGAGTGCGCCGCCCGCAGAAGAGGTGTTCGCTGCTTATGAGATACTGAAGAGCCTAGGCCTTCGCCAGCGGGGACCTACCCTGGTGAGTTGTCCCTCGTGTGGCCGTGCCGAGATTGACGTCACGGCACTGGCCAACAAAGTAGGCAGGTATCTTGAGAAGGTGAACACGCCGCTTAAGGTGGCGGTCATGGGCTGCGTGGTCAATGGACCCGGCGAAGCGAGAGACGCTGATGTGGGTGTCGCCGGTGGTAAAGGTAAGGGGGCCATATTCAGGAGTGGAAAGGTGGTGGGTACAGTGCCTGAAGAGGACTTGCTGGAAACCCTGATGGCAGAGGTCACTGCCCTGTCTCTTGAGGCTGCAGAGCACGAGTAAGAGGTGAAAAATGCGGTTCTCTAGGCTATTCGGCAAGACTCTACGGCAAGCACCTGGCGAAGCGGATAGCATCAGTCATCAACTGCTTCTAAGAAGTGGCATGATTGACCAATTGTCTGCTGGAGTCTATTCGTATTTGCCTCTAGGCTGGAAAGTGCTCAAACGGATTGAACAGGTAATCAGAGAGGAAATGGATAGGGTGGGAGGGCAAGAACTAATGCTGCCGGTGTTACAGCCTATTGAATTGTGGCAGCAATCAGGACGTTATGTCTCCTTCGGCGCATCTCTATTCACTTTGACTGACCGTAAGGAACACAGACTGGCACTTGGGCCTACCCATGAGGAAGTTGTCACTGATCTGGTTCACAGACATGTACAGAGCTATCGCGACCTACCTTTGCTGCTATATCAGATACAGACCAAATTTCGCGACGAGCCTCGCCCTCGTGGCGGGCTGCTGAGAGTTCGCGAGTTTATAATGAAGGATCTGTATAGCTTTGATACTGACGAAGCTGCTCTGGAGAAGAGCTACGAGAGAATGGCTCAGGCATACAGGAATATCTACGCTCGCCTGGGCTTGCCAGCATTGATGGTGGAAGCTGATAGCGGTGCTATAGGTGGCAAAGCATCGCATGAGTTCATGGTTATCACGGAAAACGGTGAGGATGAGGTCATCTATTGCTCTAATTGTGACTATGCTGCCAACGCGGAGAGAGCGCAAAGCGCCAAAGCTGCGGCGACGAGCGGAGCGGGCACTGAGCTGCCTCTAGCTGAGATAGCTACTCCCGGTTGCCAGACCATAGAACAAGTGGCCGAATTCGTCGGAGTGCCGGCAAGTCAGACCCTCAAAGCTGTCTTCTATTCTGCGGCTGGAGAGTTTGTTTTCGCTGTCATCAGAGGCGACCTGGAGGTGAATGAAACGAAGTTGAGGAATGCGTTGAAGGGGACTGAGCTTAGACTGGCTACAGAAGATGAGGTAACGGGCGCAGGTATGGTAGCCGGCTTTGCGTCGCCTGTAGGGTTGGCAGGAATCAGAGTGATCGCTGACGACTCGGTTACTCTGGGGTCAAATTTCATCGTTGGTGCCAACAAAGCAGGATTTCACCTGATGAATGCTAACTACCCTAGGGACTTTCAGGCTGACCTCATGGCCGATATTGCTCTGGCAGGGCCTGGACATGGTTGCCCGAGATGTGGGAAGGAGCTACGCTCGGCTCGCGGTATTGAGGTGGGACACATATTCAAACTGGGTACCTTTATCAGCGAAAAGATGGAGGCGTACTTTCTGGATGAGATGGGTGAATCCAAACCTACTGTTATGGGTTGCTATGGCATTGGGCTGGGGCGTCTTCTGGCAGCAATAATCGAGCAAAACCATGACAGCAAAGGTATCATTTGGCCGCTCTCTGCTGCACCCTACCAGGTCTGTCTCTGTCCGCTGCATTTGGATGACCCCATTGTCGCATCGGCTGCTGAAGAGGCATATCAGGAGATGGTGGAAGGGAAGCTTGAGGTGCTTTTCGACGACCGCAACGAGTCCGCTGGGGTCAAATTCAATGATGCCGACCTTCTCGGCATACCTTTGAGGGTAGTCGTAAGCCCGCGCACTCTGGAAAAACAAAGCGCGGAGGCTAAATGGCGCTTTGAGAAAGAAGGCCAACTCTTGGCCGTCGACGAGTTGACGGAGAGAATACAGGCGCTGCTGGGAAACCGGCTAGCTTCGCAGGGTTGCCCCTAGTTCCTGGCGTAGCCTAGCAAGCATCTGGTCTTGGGTCTTGTCAACCTCTTCATCAGTTAGCGTATGAGTCGCCGACTGGTAGATTATCCTCACGGCAAAGGATTTCTTGTCTTCGGTTATCTGCTGGCCGGAATAAACGTCAAAGAGAACCACCTTTCTTGCGAGTGCGAAGCTATGGATTACTTGCCTCACCTGCTTGAAGGTTGTCGGCGCATCCACTAACAAGGCAATGTCTCTGGTAACGCTGGGAAAACGCGGGATCGGTTGATATCGCTTCACTGCAGTTGCCTTGCCCAGCAGTTCTTCCAGGTAAATCTCGACAACAGAAACGCTGCCAGAGAGGTCGAAGGCTTGAGCCACCTTTGGGTGTACTTCACCAATGGTGCCTATTTTCTCCTCAGCTACCAGTATGTCAACTGCTCTTCCCTGGACGAAGCCATCGTTGTCCTTGGCCTCGAAGTCCACCTCTCTTCCTAGCTGGCTCATCAGGTTCTCTACTGCTCCCTTGGCATCAAAGAAGTCGAGCAACTGCTTGTCACCGTGCCAGGATAGTCTGCTCCTTGAACCACTGAGTGCAGCGCAAAGCATCTCCTTCTCTCTGGGCAGATCCTTTCCTCGAGGCAAGAAGACCCTGCCTATTTCGAATACTCTCATGCCGTTCTCTTCACGTTTCTGGTTGTTCGCTAGAGTTGCCAAGACATTGGCTCGCAGCGTGGTTCGCAGGTATTCCTGTTCGTGTGTCATGGGATTCACTATCTTCAAGGGACTAGCGCTTAGCTGAAGATGTGGAGAGAGCTTCCGCAGTTTCTCCATACTGACCAGGGAGTACGTGAGTACCTCTTGAAAGCCACAGCTCACCAGTATGTTTCTCAGCCTTTTCTTGAAGTCGAGCATCGGACTTGGCTCCTGCGCAGGCAAGGAGAAAGCGAGCCTAGTAGCAGGCACCTCATCGTAGCCAACGACGCGGGCTACCTCTTCGACCAGGTCAGCAGCACAGCTAATGTCGCTCCGCCAGTAAGGGGCAACTACAGAGAACTGCGAAGGCGAATCCGTTGCTCCACAGAGAAAACCTAAGGATTTCAGTACCCGAGTCATGGCGGTGGCGCTGACCTGCAAGCCTGAAAGCCGCTTCACTTCGCGCGTTCGAAGCAGGATGGGTTTTCGCTCCGCCTTCCCGGGATACGCATCGACTATGCCGCTGGATGCCCTACCACCACTTAACTCCAGCAATAGCTGGGTGGCTCGCCTCAATGCCTCGAACGGTAACTCTGGGCTCAGACCTTTATCGAAGCGAACCGAAGCTTCGCTTTGCAGGCCAAGACGCTGGGACCCTTGGCGAATGATGGCATGATCGAAATTCGCTGATTCCAGAAGGACCGTATCCGTTTCGCCCGTGACCTCGGTGTCCATGCCTCCCATGATTCCAGCAACGGCGACGGCCCTGTCTCTGTCAGCGATGACCAGCGTACTCTGGTCGAGGACGCGTCCTGCACCATCAATGGTGGTTATGGGTTCTGCGTCTCTGCCCCGGCGGACGATGACCTGTTTGCCTCTCAGTTTGTGATAGTCGAAGGCATGAAGAGGCTGTCCGTATTCCAGCATCACGTAGTTGGTCACATCCACAATGTTATTGATAGGGCGCATACCACAGCTGTTCAGCCGCTGCTGCAGCCAACTGGGAGAGGATTCTATGCTGATTCCTGTAATCAGACTGGCGCAGTATCTGGGGCATAGCTTTGGCTCGTCTATGTCGACTGAGATCAAGGAGCCTATTGAGGGTTCACTCTCGTCATAGTGAATCTCGGGCAGGTGGACTGTCTGTCCGGTGACGGCAGCAACCTCCCGTGCAATTCCAATTATGGATAGGCAGTCCGGACGATTTGGGGTTATGTCTAGGTCTAGAATCGTGTCGCCCAGGTATTCGCCAAGCGGCACACCCACAGGCGCTTCGTCTGGCAGGATCATGATGCTCTCGTGGACGCTGGAAATCCCGAGTTCCTTCTCTGAGCAGACCATGCCTGCGGAGAGAACGCCACGGATTTTGACTGGCTTTAGTGTAGCCCGTTCTCCGGTGTGACCGTCTATGAGTCTGGCTCCCTCACGGGCAAAGGGTACTTTCTGGCCGGCATGGATGTTGGGGGCGCCGCAGATCACCGTCATCTGTTGTGTGCCAAGGCCCACTGTAGCTAACCATAGTCTGTCTGCATTGGGATGTGAGTCAACAGCTATCACTTCGCCTACTGTCACGTTTTCCCACGCGCCGCCAATGACCTGTATGCCCTTCACCTCGATACCTGACATGGTCAGCCTTTCAGCCAGCTCCTTGGGAGCAATGCTGATGTCAACGTAGTCCTTGAGCCACCTAAGCGGAGCTTTCATCTCGATTCTCTTGTACTCAGAACTGCTCTAGGAATCTGAGATCATTGCTGTAGAAGAGGCGGATGTCATCAATACCATAGCGCAGCATAGGGATTCGCTCTACGCCGAGACCGAAGGCAAAACCCGTATACACTTCGGGGTTGATGTTACCACGTCTGAGAATGTCGGGATGAACCATCCCCGCTCCCAGGATTTCGATCCATCCGCTATGGCCGCATAGCCGGCAACCGGCGCCGCTACATGACAGACATTCGATAGCCACCTCCACCCCGGGCTCCACGAAAGGGAAGTAGTCACAGCGAAAACGTACCCTCCTTTCCCTCCCGAACAGGCGACTACAGAACTCGAACAGTGTTCCCTTCAGGTCAGCCAGAGTGACACCCTTGTCTACGGCGAATCCCTCAACCTGGTAGAACATGGATTCGTGAGTAGCGTCAGTTGCCTCGTATCTGTACGTGCGTCCCGGTACTATGGCTCTTATGGGCGGACATGTCGTCTCCATGATTCTGATCTGCATCGGAGAGGTATGCGTCCTCAGGAGCCTGGCCCCGCCGCTCCTCCCGCTGTCTATCCACAGAGTGGCGAACATATCCCGTGCTGGATGATCTTGGGGAATATTCAAAGCTTCGAAATTGTAGTAGTCCCATTCCACCTCCGGTCCCTCGAGGACCTGAAAACCCATGTTCTTGAAGATGTCGCAGATCTCCTCGAGTGTCTGGGTTACCGGATGGAGTCGTCCTCTAGGTATGGTCCGACCTGGCAGGGTGACATCCAGACTCTTGTGTGCCAGAGACAGTTCCAGGTGTCTCTCTTCCAGGAGCCTTTTCCTTTCGAGGAAGTCCGACTGTAAAGATGCCTTGATTTGGTTGGCTCGGGACCCTACTGGTCTTCGCTCTTCCAGAGGCAGGTTGGTCAACGAACGCAGAATCCCGGTTAGTCTGCTCTTCTTGCCCAGGTAGCGAACACGCCACGACTCAAGGCCCCCGAGTTCGTCAATCTGAGCTAACTCGTTAAGGGCTGCCCGACGGATGCCATCAAGCTGTCCCAGTATCTCTGTCATTGGCTGTAATGGACGCCACTAGTCTTGCGAAGCCTGCGGGATCCCGTACCGCCATGTCAGCCAGCATCTTGCGGTTCACTTCCACGTTCGATTTCCTCAACCCGGATACAAGCTGACTGTAGGAGAGCCCCTGGCTTCTTGCAGCGGCGCTAATGCGGCCAATCCAGAGCCGTCTGAAGTCACCTTTTCTTTCACGACGGTGACAGTAAGCGTAGTCCAGAGCGTGAAGCATGGACTCGTGAGCAGTGCGATACAATGCATGCCTGGCACTGTAGTGCCCCTTGGTCAACTGGAGCACTTTCCTATGGCGTCTGTGAGTAATTATTCCACTTCTAGCTCGCGGCACAGTCGTTCCTCCTCAGATCTGTTTTGAGAATTGGCTTGTTCTCTGGGCTAGCCGTATGGCAAGAGCCTCTTTGCCCTTTTTTTATCGGGAGCTGATACTGGCGTTAGCGCGTCGTAGAGCCGTTTGGCTCTGGTAGGCTTCTTCCGCCTCAAGTGGCTCTTACCGCACTTGGTGCGCATAAGCTTGCCGCTGCCTGTGACATGTAAACGGCTACTAGCTCCCTTATGAGTCTTAAGCTTTGGCATCGGTTCGTGCCTCCTCGGTTTTCCTAGTAGAGATAGGAGAGAGCGTCAGGGCTATGTTTCTTTGATTCTTGACAGGATGGTCGCTGGCTACGGCTTCTCCTTTAAGGGACTCAGCTACTCTTCGCAGTATCTTCCAGCCCAGTTCGGGATAGATGATCTCGCGCCCCCTGAATCTCACCAGCACCATCACCTTGTTGCCGTCCTGAAGCAATTCTCTGACCTTCTTGATCTTCGCCTGCAAGTCGTGCTCCTCGATCTTGGGTCTGAAGCGGACCTCCCTGAGCAAGCCCCTCTGGCCTCTTCTGGCCTTTTTGTCTTTCTTGGTCTGCTCATACTTGTACTTCCCATAGTCAAGGAGCCGGCATACCGGTGGGGCAGCCGTCGATGCTACTTCCACCAGATCAAGATCATGTTCAAGAGCGATTTCCAGAGCCTTATAGAGAGGCAACACCCCCAACTGCTCTCCCCCCTCGCCTATGACGCGAACCTCTCTGGCTCTAATCTGCCGGTTGACTCGCACTTTCTTATCTATGCCGGGTTCACTCCTCAGGAAGATTCAAACCTTGGCCTCGACAGATGTTATGATCCTGGCCTTGGCGTCGGCCGGTGACTGTGATCCTAGGTCTTCACCGCTTCTCAAGCGAACTGACACCTTGGATGAGGCTGTCTCCTTGTCACCGACTATGAGCATATATGGGATCTTGGCAAGTTGGGCCTGCCTGATCTTCAGGTTCATCCTCTCAGTACGGTCATCAACCTGAGCACGTATCCCTGCCTGCTTTAGCTCTCTCCCGACTTGCTGCGCATAGGGGACATGCCGGTCTGCTATAGGGACCACCACTGCCTGAACTGGGGACAACCATACAGGAAAGGCACCGCCATAGTGTTCGATAAGACAGGCCAGGAAGCGCTCCATGCTGCCCAAGACAGTGCGGTGGATCATTGTTGCCGTATGTTCCAGTCCGTCATCACCTACGTAATTGACATTGAAGCGCTGTGGCAAGTTGAAGTCTACCTGAATGGTGGGCCCTTGCCAGTCGTGCCCCAGCGCATCTCTCAGTTTGATGTCGATCTTCGGCCCGTAGAAGACTCCCTCACCAGGGTCTATCTTGTAGGGCAAATCAAGCACATCCAGAACGTGCTTCAGGGATTCTGTGGCTTGATCCCACATTTCCATTGTGCCGGCGTACTTCTCAGGCCGCGTGGACAAGAGCAATTCGTAATCATTGAAGCCGAAGGTGGCCATCATGAACTGTGCCAGCTTCACTACCCCGGCCACCTCCTCCTCAATTTGGTCCGACCGACAGAAGATATGGGCGTCGTCCTGCGTGAACCCTCTCACCCTAGCCAGACCATATAGCACACCAGTACGTTCGTAGCGGTACACCGTGCCCAATTCCGCGTACCTGACGGGTAGATCTCGATAACTACGTATCTGGCTCTGGTATATCATAATATGCCCCAGGCAATTCATCGGTTTCAATATGTATTGCTGTTCTTCCACTTCCATCGGGGAGTACAGGTAGTTCCGGTAGAAGTCCCAGTGTCCGCTGGTCTTCCATAGGTCGATCTTGGCAATATGGGGTGTGTAGACGATGTCATAACCCTGTTTCCTGTGCTCCGCTTTCCAGAAGTCCTCGACAATCTGGCGAATTATGGCCCCCTTGGGGTGCCAGCAGATCAGGCCAGGGCCGATTTCCTCGTGAATGCTATAGAGGTCGAGTTCCTTGCCCAGCTTCCTGTGGTCGCGCCTGGCTGCCTCAGCGAGATGGGCCAGGTGACTATCCAAATCAGTCTGAGTGTCGAAAGCGACACCATATATCCTTTGCAGCATAGGGCGTTTCTCATCGCCCCGCCAGTACGCTCCCGCAATGTGAGTGAGTTTGAAGGCTTTGATCGCGTCTGTGGAGGCTACGTGAGGCCCGCGACATAGATCTGCGAACAGTCCTTGCTTATAGACGGTTACCACGTCACCAGGGAGCTCATCAATTAGTTCCAGCTTGTAGGGCTGAGATGCAAACAGAGTTCGCGCTGCTTCTCTGCCTAGTTCCTCATTGGTGAAGGGCAAGCCTGCACTGATAATATCCCTCATCTCGCTCTCAATTCCGGGCAAGTCCTCTGGCGTCAGCGGTCTCGGCAGTTCGAAATCGTAGTAAAAACCATTCTCAATCGCCGGTCCAATGCCAAACTTGGCTTCTGGGAAAAGGCGCTGCACTGCTTCGGCCATGACATGGGCGGCTGAGTGGCGAACTGTCTCCAATTGTTCCTCTTTGCTCATATGCAAGCCTCTATGAACATAACAAGACGAAGCCCATACGTACAGCTGAGCTTGAGAGAAGGCGGTAGATCGGGATTTCAGGATATGACAAGGCTGGTCACTTTCACCATCTGGCTATCGGTGCTGTCTCAAAGCTTCCATAATCAACCAAGGCGGGCCCCTTCGAGGTACAGGGCTTACTGACCTCTGGCTTCGCTCTATCTGTCCACAGACTCCGCCGCATTCTAGTCGCCACATAGAATGGGCGATACTGGATTTGAACCAGTGACCTCTGCGATGTCAACGCAACGCTCTAACCAACTGAGCTAACCGCCCCTGAACGTCATTCTAGCAAACGGCCCTACGTAGGTCAACCGATAGCTTGATGTGCTTGTCAAGGTGGAGAAGATTCGTTTGGCACATGCTATAGTATCACTGTGTAAGCTGCGAGTGGAATTGCTCCGGCTATACAGGGGATGGGGTGACAACCAAGTCTTTCGAGATCATTGACCACACGGCGGATGTCGGCATTGTTGCCTATGGGAGTGACATTAAGGAACTCTTCTCAAATGCTGCCTTGGCATTGGTTAGCTTGGTCACTGACATTGAAGACATCAGAGAGGACTTCAGGCGCGATTTGAAGATAACCAGTGAAGACGAGGGTGGTCTATTAGTGGAGTGGCTTAATGAACTCATCTACCTTCTTGACGCCGACCACACTGTGTTCAGGCGCTTTGACATCATTAGCCTGGCTGATGGTTGCCTTGACGCTGCCTGTTACGGGGAGACCATTGACCCTCAAAGGCACACAATGAGGATGGGAGTAAAGGCGGCTACCTATCATATGCTGAGGATAGACAAGGACGATGGCTACAAAGTGCAGGTAATATTTGATGTCTAGGAGCCGAGAGATGTCAACTTGGCAAGGGAAACTCAACAAGATAGACGACTATCGCTGGGAGATACCAGCCAGCTATAAGCCTGGTATGAGAGTTCCCGGCTTGATCTATGCCAGCGAGGCAGCTCTGGCGTCCATGCGGGAGGAACAAACGCCGGAACAAGTTGCCAATGTGGCCTTCCTTCCGGGCATTGTCAGATTTTCCTTTGCCATGCCGGATATCCACTGGGGTTATGGCTTTCCCATAGGCGGAGTGGCAGCCATGGATGTCACCGAAGGCGTCATCTCGCCAGGTGGTGTAGGCTACGACATTAACTGCGGAGTGAGGTTGTTGCGGACTGGCCTCAGCGAAAGCGAAGTGAGGCCCAAGATCGGGCAACTTGTCGATGAGATGTTCCACAACGTCCCATCTGGTTTGGGCTCGGAAGGGAAGATAAAATTGAGTCAGAGAGAGATGGGCGAGATCATGGTTAAGGGAGCACGCTGGGCGGTGGAGCATGGCTTTGGCTCTGAGGAAGACCTGGATGTCACTGAAGAGGGCGGGTGCATGGAGAGCGCTGGTCCAGGCAAGATAAGTGACAAGGCGGTAAAAAGGGGTATGCCTCAGGTCGGCTCTTTGGGTTCGGGAAATCATTTTCTTGAGGTTCAGGTGGTAAGGGAGATCTTCGATGCTGACGCTGCCAGTGCCATGGGGATAAGCCAAAGCGGACAGGTGTTGGTTCTCATCCACACTGGATCTCGTGGTTTCGGTCATCAGACCTGCACTGACCATCTGCGGGTGATGGAACAGGCAGCCTTGAAGTACGGCATAGCTCTGCCCGACCGTCAACTTGCCTGTGCCCCTCTGGATTCGAAGGAGGGGCAGGACTACTTCGCTGCTATGTCATGCGCGGCCAATTACGCCTGGTGCAATCGGCAGTGTATCGCCCATTGGGTGAGGGAGAGCTTCTGTAGGGTCTTCGCCAAAAGTGCTGAAGAAATTGGCATCAGGCAGGTGTACGATGTGGCTCATAACATTGCAAAGCTGGAGGAATATCTTGTAGAGGGTCGGAGGCTCAAGGTTTGCGTGCATCGTAAAGGGGCCACCAGGGCCTTTCCGCCGAACCACCAGGATGTTCCTGAAAGATACAGGAGTATCGGCCAGCCTGTGCTGATCCCGGGCGACATGGGGCGCTGCTCGTTTATTGCGGTAGGCACAGAGAAGGCAATGGAGGAGAGCTTTGGGTCTACTTGCCACGGTGCCGGCAGGGTACTGAGTCGCAGCGCTGCTAGGAGAAGCCTGAAAGGCAGGGACGTAGCCCGACGACTGGAGAGCCAGGGCATAACAATCAAGACGGGAGATCTTAACTCTCTGGCCGAAGAGGCATCCCAGGCTTACAAAGATGTCTCTGAAGTAGTTGACGTGGTCCATAAGGCCGGCATTTCTAGGAAAGTAGCTATGGCTGTCCCCATAGGTGTAATCAAAGGATAGGCGGTGAGCCGGTGTCGCTTCTTGCAGAACGGGACGATCCTGGACCTGTGATCAAGCTTCCCCCTCCCCAACCGAAAGGAAGGCTCTCGGTAGAAGAGGCCATAGCGAAACGCAGGTCTGTCCGAACATACGCGGCGGAGCCACTGACTCTAGTCCAGGCGGGCCAGCTAGTCTGGGCGGCCCAGGGCATGACGGGGCCCCGGCAGTCCAGAGCAGCACCCAGTGCTGGTGCCACTTATCCCCTGGAAATCCTTGCTGCCGTTGGCAGAGAGACCGTAGGAGCCCTACAAGCTGCTGTCTACCACTACGAAGTGAGCCGTCATGCACTCACCTTGCACCTGTCGGGCGATCTCAGAGAGGACTTGGCCAGGGCGGCACTAGATCAGGGCTTCATCGCCTCTGCGCCGATGGATATCGTTATCTGTACGCTCTACCACAGGACCACTTACAGATATGGAAAACGCGGCGAGAGGTACGTTCACATGGAGGTGGGACATGTGGCAGAGAATGTTCATCTTCAGGCTGTGGCTTTGGGCCTGGCTGCTGTGGAGGTGGGTGCCTTCGATGACGAAGAGGTTAGAAATGTCCTAAGGCTGGATGAACAGATTAAGCCTTTGTACATAATGCCCGTAGGCAAGCTGCAGTAATCTCCAGGCCATCGAAGGAACATGGTACAGGAGCTTTAGTCGCGGGTTTTGGGGATTAGGAGGGTGCCTACAGTGATGGCTGTCGCCACAGCAGAAATCAGGTAGAGGCCAGCGCCGGCGGCCAGGCCTATGGCAGCAGCTACCCAGATACTGGCTGCGGTAGTGATCCCGGCTACTCCTTCCCCACCACGGAAGATGACGCCGGCGCCAATGAAACCGACTCCTGCTACAATGCCGGCAGCGACTCTTGAGGAGTCAGCCCCTACCCCGAAGCCAAACATGGAAGCTATGGTGAATAGTGCTGCCCCCACCGAGATCAAGATATGGTCGCGCAGGCCCGCTGCCTTGCCGTGTCGTTCTCGCTCGTAGCCGATGGCCGCGCCTAGGACTGCAGCCAAAAGCACGCGCAGTATCATCTCAAGTAACGGACTCAATTGAACCCTTCCTTCCCTGGCATGCCATGTACCCGACCGGGAGGGCGAACTCCGTCAACATGGGGCTCCTAGTCACCGAACACCGCTCCTCTACTTGCCGAACTAACCTTCTCGCTGTACCGTTTGAGATAGCCGGTCTTGATCTTGGGCTCGAAGGGAGGTAGCGAAGCTAGTCTTCGCTCCATCTCTTCTCGGCTTATGTCTACTTCCAACTTCTGCTTGGGTATGTCTATCCTGATGGTGTCACCATTCCTTAGAGCCGCTATCGGCCCCTTTTCCGCTGCCTCCGGGGAAACATGGCCAATGGCTGCGCCACGGGAACCTCCAGAAAACCGTCCATCGGTTACCAGCGCTACCTCCTTGTCCATGCCCATGCCACTGAGAAGCGATGTAGGGGTCAACATCTCTCGCATGCCCGGTCCGCCCTTTGGCCCTTCGTACCTGATTACGAGCACATCCCCGGGCTTAAATGCCTCACTCATTATTGCTTCAGTGGCTTCTTCCTCGGTGTCGAAAACCCGTGCTGGCCCCCGGTGGACTTGCATCTCAGGAGCTACTGCGCCGCTCTTTACCACGGCGCCTCCGGGAGCCAGATTGCCGAACAGGATACTGAGGCCGCCCGTCGGTTCGTAGGGGCTGGATAGCGTATGGATCACGTCCCTATTCCTGACTCTGGCTTCCTTGATGACCTCGCCCAACGGTTGTCCCAGTACAGTCTGTGTCTTCAAGTTCAACAATCCTGATATCTCCTGCATAACTGCCGGGATGCCGCCGGCTAGATCCAGATCTTCAATGTGGTGATGTCCGGCCGGGCTCAGTCTGCATATGTGAGGCGTGCCTTGACTGACCTCATTTATTTCCGACAGGGCGAAGTCGATTCCGGCTTCGTGAGCCACCGCTGTGAGGTGGAGGACCGAGTTAGTACTGCCTCCAAGAGCCATATCGACTGCGAAGGCGTTGAAGATAGCATCGCGGGTGATGATGTCTCTGGCCCGAATTCCCTTGGATAGTACCTCCATGACCTGGCGGCCGGCTTCATATGCCAACTGCACTCTACGGCTCTGCACGGCCGGCACCGTCCCGTTACCGGGCAAAGCCATGCCTAGAGCCTCGGTAAGGCAGTTCATGGTATTGGCGGTGAACATGCCAGCACAACTGCCGTAACCGGGACAGGCAACCTTCTCCAATTGCTCCAATTCAGCCTCAGCCATCTGTCCCCTTACGGTCTTACCTACCGCCTCGAAAACCGTGATCAGGTCAACGGACCTTACCTGATTGTCCTGGCAGAGCCTTCCTGCCATCATAGGTCCACCGCTGACGAAGATACATGGCAGGTTCAGCCTGGCTGCCGCCATGAGCATGCCGGGTATTATCTTGTCGCAGTTCGGGATGAACACCAACGCATCGAAAGCATGAGCCTCTACCAGGACTTCTACAGAGTCGGCAATTAGCTCCCTGCTGGGCAGGCTGTACTTCATTCCTGCATGGTTCATAGCAATTCCGTCGCAGACAGCGATAGTATTGCACTCAAATGGCACACCGCCCCCGCTGTAGACGCCTTCGCTTACCGCCCGGGCAATGGACTGTAGATGAACATGGCCAGGGACAATTCTAGTGAAGCTATTGATCACTCCGATAAACGGCTTGTCCCAGTCAGTGGACGAGCAACCTGCTGCGTAAAGCAACGATCTATGTGGCGCTCTCTCGATACCCTTCTTGACAACATCACTTCTCATTCATTACCTCCTCTGGCTTGGCAGCGCGACGTCATTCTACCGTAGAGCACCCATATCATCAAACATGCAGCGTGTCGGTATGCTGCCTGCCGGGCAGAGACCGGCCATTGACACGACTTCTCCCACCTCTATACTATAGGTCGGACATCATATTAGGAGGTGACGGGTTTGCGAAGGATCGGATTCATTGGCGCTGGGCCGGTGGGCACAGCGTTCGGCGTCAGGCTATCCCAGCAGAACTACGAAGTGATTGCTGTGTATGACCTGAGTTGTGCCGCGGCGGAGAGGTTCGCGAGGGCTGTTCCTGATTGTGGAATCTGCAAGAGGGCTCAGGAGCTCGCAGATAGAGCGGAGCTTGTGTTCATCACCACGCCGGATGATGTTATCCCGAAGGTTGCTGCGCAGGCTAGCTGGCATACCGGGCAAGCAGTGCTACATTGCAGTGGCGCTTGCTCCACCGACATTTTGGAGCCAGCGAGGCAGCAGGGCGCAATGGTGGGTTCGATTCATCCCTGTCAGACGTTTGCCAGCATCGAGCAGGCCGTGGACAACCTGCCCGGCTCGACTTTTGCCGTGCAGGCTGACGAGCCATTGCTGAGTGTACTAAAAGAGTTCGCTGCTGTCCTACAGGGCAGTTGGGTGTATCTTGCGCCGGACGACAAAGCTCTCTACCATGCAGCGGCAGCCATCGCCTGCAACTACGTTTATACTGTGGTCAAGCTAGCAGCGGATCTGTGGCAGAACTTCGGGAAATCCACCGCGGAGGCCACCGAGGCGTATCTGCCGTTGCTGCGCGGTACCGTGAACAACATTGACAGCGTTGGCTTCCCCGGCTGCCTTACGGGTCCCATCGCTCGGGGAGACCTGGACACCATAAGGAGGCACCTCGATGCCCTGGCGAACAGAGCCCCGTCTCACCTTCAGCTCTACAAGGCGTTGGGGATGGCAACGGTTCCTATAGCTCTGGAGAAAGGAACAATCGACCAGATTGTAGCCGAGAGGCTGCGGGAGCTCCTCAGGCCTGACTAGCGGGGTTGCAGTGCCCTCGCGCTGAACAATGAACACGGAAGCGGCAACATGCCGCGAAAGAAGATAACACAAGGAGGCATTAAAGTGAGCAAGAGAAAAACGGTCCAGGACTTCTTTCAGATGAAGGAAAAGGGTGAGAAGTTCACTCAGGTGGCGGCCTACGACTTCACCATGGCGATGATAATTGAACAGGCGGGTATGGATATGATCCTGGTAGGCGATTCGATGGGCAATGTCGTGTACGGCTACGATGGGACGGTGCCCGTAACCATGGACCAGATGATATTCCATTCTCAGGCCGTGCGGAAAGGAGCCCCCAATACCTTTGTGATGGGTGACATGCCCTTTCTCTCCTATCAGGTATCGGTAGAGGAGGCTGTCAGGAACGCTGGCCGTTTCTACAAGGAGGCGGGTGTCGATGCAGTGAAGCTGGAAGGGGGGCGGAAGATGGCCCCCCAGGTCAGGGCTATTGTCGATTCCGGAATGGTGGTGATGGGACATATTGGGCTGACTCCTCAGAGCGCTGCACAGATGGGGGGGTTCAAGGTGCAGGGTAACACGGCCGAAGCGGCGATGCGGGTACTTGACGACGCGGAGGCATTGCAGGAAGCCGGGGCATTCTGTGTACTGCTCGAAGGCGTTCCTGCCGAGGCCGGCAAATTGGTGACGGAGATACTGAGGATACCAACCCTGGGAGTTGGGGCCGGGCCCCACTGTGATGGGCAAGCTCTGCTGGTGAATGATGTTCTTGGCATCTACCAGGTGTTTACGCCGAAGTTCGTAAGGAGATATGCCAACCTTGGTGAGGAGATGCGCCGTGCCCTGGGTGAGTATATCAGCGACATCAGGAGCGGCAGCTTCCCTGCGGAGGAACACTGTTACAAGATGAAACCAGGAGAAGCAGAGAGACTACGAGAGATAGCGAGCAGGAGGGAGCAACCCGGCTAGCATCCTGCATAGAGAGAAGCTCTCGCCAGGCGGCGAAGAGCATCGCCATAACTCGAGTGGGGCATCATCCCCAGGGATGATGCCCCAGTTTCGCAACGAAGCTAGATGGCCGCTCTCTCCTTTACAGCATCTTCCCCGGCAGCCACAGTATTATCTGCGGGAAAGCGATGCACAGCAAGAGCGCGCCCATGATGATGAACACGTACGGAACCATCCCCCGTATAATGTCCATGGTGGTTATGCCCAGCTTGGGATCAGCGGACCCCCGGACGTAGAACAGAGCATAGGCGAATGGAGGAGTCATAAACGACATCTGGAGGTTGACGCAGATCATCATGGCAAACCACAGCTTGTCAAAGCCCAGAGCATCACCAATGGGCGTTATTATGGGGACCATGATGAAGATGATTCCCAGCCAGTCGATGAAGAAGCCCAGGATGAAGCAGATGAACATGATGACGAAGAAGGCACCCCACTTCCCGCCGGGGGCACTCAGAATGAATGCAGCGACTACCTTGTCGCACTGCGCCCGCATGAATATGCCGACGAAGGCGAATGACAGTCCTCCTATTATGAGTACCATGCCGGCCACCTTCACCGTCGTCATCGCGGTTCTCTTGAGTACTTCAACACTGAGCTTGCGGTAGCCAAGCGCCAGGCCTACGGCAGCCAGGCACCCGACCCCGGCAGCCTCGGTGGGAGAGGCTACTCCGAAGAAAATGCTCCCCAGCACCGCCAGGATAAGCACCACCGGCGGAACCATGGAGACAATCAGGTTCCGTGTCTTGGTCCAGAAAGGCACCTGCCTTTCCTTGAGGGCCACTGGTGGGGCAATCTTCGGCTGGATTACACAGCGGATGATGATATAGGTAATATACAGAGCGGACAGAAGAAAGCCCGGCATGAAAGCCCCGAAGAACAGTCGGCCGACCGAAATGGCCGCCATTGGTCCGTAGACGACCAGCATGATGCTGGGGGGAATGAGGATGCCCAGGCTGCCGCCGCCACAGACCGCACCGCAGGCCAGAGACTTGTCGTAGCCCCGGTTAATCATAGCCGGCAGGGCAATAAGAGCCAGCATGGTGACGGAAGCACCGATTATTCCCACACAGGCAGCCACCACTGTGCCTATCAGCACCGTGGTCACCGCCAGTCCGCCACGGACCCCGCCAAGCCACACGTGCAGGGCGCCATACATCCCTTCGGCTACTCCCGAGTGTTCCAGCATGGTGCCCATGAAAATGAAAAGGGGCACAGCCAGGAGGACATAGTTGTTCAGCAGGCTGAAGAAGCGGCCGTAGTACAGCTCAAGGGTGATCGGGACCCCAAAGGACAGTACTCCAGCGATAATGCCTATGCCACCTATGGCAATCGCCAGGGGATAGCCGAGGAGAACACCGACCAGGATCCCCCCCAGCATGAATACGGCAAGGAACTCCGGGCTTAAGTCAATCATAGGGCTTACTCCTTACGGCGAAGTACAGGTCGCGGATGAATTGAGCCACTCCTTGAAGCAGGAATATGAACAACCCCGCAAACACCGTTGTTCTTACCGGACCCAGAATGGGGTACCAGTAGGTCATCTGCGATCTCTCGCCGACCTCCCAGGCGTACCACATCCATTCGCCAGCGGCGTAGGTAAGCAGGCCAACCACCGGGAAGAAAAACACCACCGCCAGAACGGCATCAAAGATTGCCTTGTTTCTCTCCGATAACCGGGTGTACATAACGTCTACCCTCACATGTCCCTTGTGCAGCAGGATGTATCCAAAGGAAAGGGCATACAGAGAGGCCCCTGTCATGGTGATGATGCAGGGGAGTTGAATAGTAGGTTTGTTGAATACGTACCTCAGCGTCACCTCGGTGAGACAGATTACGATGACGGCAAACACCAGCCACTTCATCTGGGTGCCCACCCATTCGTTGATAGAATCAATAAGCTTCAGCACTTTTCTCATAGGCTCATAGGCTCCTTCTCAGGACCTGATTAACCCCCCTCCGAGATTTCCCTCGGAGGGGGGTTACCAGCTCATCGATTTAGCGTT
Source organism: Dehalococcoidia bacterium (assembly GCA_034430415.1). Taxonomy (GTDB): domain Bacteria; phylum Chloroflexota; class Dehalococcoidia; order GIF9; family AB-539-J10; genus JADFUZ01. Next base: position 34,151 of record DAOUEN010000069.1, on the reverse strand, counting down.
GCGTCATGTTCAGAGATTGGGCTCCGGTCTCACACTAGCCGCCGGGAAGTCCCCACAGCTCTGCCCAGTTCGCTTCAAAGGCGCGCTGGGAATCCAGGATTTCTTTGAAGGACGGAAACTCGGCAGCCCTTTCGTCGAGGTACTTGTTGGCCTCTATTACGAATGCTGTCTCAATCGACTTCGGGAGCGGCTCCACTATGGTCCCGTAGTCCTTGAACTCCTGTAAGGCCACAGCGCATGAGTCCACCAGGCGGGAGTGGTAGTAGACCGTTTCTGCCTGGACGCAGTCCTCCACTAATACCTTGAGGTCGTCGGGCAGCTCGTTCCACTCGCTCGTCTTGACCAGGATCTCGTAGTTCTCCCACGGGGCACGGGTGGGGTTCTGGTAGTAGTACTTGCCCACTTCATACAGGCCCATGTCCCAGTCAAAGGACGGGTTGCTGCACTCGAAGGCGTCGATAACTCCGCGTTTCATGTTCTCGAAGATCTCGCCCAGGGGCATGAACACCGAGCCGACGCCCATCCGGGATAGGACCGTCCCACCGTCGCCGGAGCACCGCATCTTCAGGCCCTCAAGGTCCTCGGGCCCCTTCAGTTCCTTGTCGAGGTGGATCCATCCCTCGGGTAGGCCGTGCAGCCCGCCGATGTCCGTGAAGTCGTGGCCCATTTGGGCGAACCACTTGTTCATCATGTCACGACCGCCGGTTTGTTCCCATATCATGTGTCCCAGAGGAGACAGCTTCGCCCCGACACGCTGGGAGATCATGCTCCCGAAGGGGACATCGGCTGTCATATACGACCCACCGCCAGCACAGAAGTCCAGAACGCCCTTGTCTATGGCTTTGTACTCTTCTGTTGCCGGACAGACGGCGCCGGCAGGCTTGGGTTCCCAGATGAAACGCCCGCCGCTGGCGATCTTGATTCTCTCCGCTAGCTCGTCCAGTCCTACGGACACCGGCATTCCCGCAGGGAGGGTGCTCTGCCCTATCCACGTGATGACCTCCGCCTCTGGCGCAGCCTCCTCTTCCTCTTCCTCCTCTTCGGGCGCCGCCTCTTCCTCCTCTTCGGCTGGTGGCGCCGCCTCGGGCGCGCAGCCGGCAACCACTAGAGCAATGATTGCCACCATGGCCACCAGCAGCACAAAAATCTTCTTACCCACGTTCTTTTTCCTCCTTAGTCTAAATTACGGGTCGCTCCTGTGTCTCTGCTCTTTTTTTCACATAGCCCGACCTCCTTGCGAAGTATAAGGCGACTACAGGACTACTTCTAAAGGCTTCTGTATTCAAGTATAAGAAGCCAAACAGCGGAAGTCAATACCTTTTCTCTTAGCGAAGACGTTATCCTTGAGAATGACGCCTGTTTCTGTTCAATTAGCGTGATGTTTTCCGCATTCATGCCACCATCCTGCCTGGCAACCAGAGAATTATCTGAGGGAAGAAGATGCAGAGCGCAATGCCCACCATTATGAGTAGCACAAACGGGATAACGCCGCGGATTATGTCAGCGGTGGTTATCCCCAGTTCCGGCGGTGCAGTGCCTTTAACGAAGAATATGGCATAGGCGAACGGCGGAGTCAGGAAAGACATCTGCAGGTTAACACAGATCATCATCCCAAACCACAGTGGGTCGAATCCCAGCGCAGGGACGATGGGCGTTATTATGGGAACCATAATGAAGACGATGCCTATCCAGTCGATGAACATCCCTAAGATGAAGCAGATGAACATCACTACAATGAAAGCCCCCCAGCGGCCACCGGGCGAACTGAGGATGACATTGGCGACCACCTCTCCGCAGCCGGCGCGGATGAAGACACCCACGAAGGCGAAAGACAGAGAGGCTATTAGCAGCACCATGGCGCTCATCCGCACCGTGGCGAACGCCGTCTCCTTGAGTATTTTGAAACTGAACCTGCGGTACGCAATAGCCAGTACGGTGGCAGCGAAGGCCCCCACGGCGGATGCTTCTGTCGGTGCGGCTATGCCGAAGAAGATGCTTCCCAGCACCGCCAGGATAAGCGCCACCGGTGGGACCAGCGAGACCAGCAGTCTCTTTGTCTTCTCCAGGAAGGGTACTCTTCTGTCTTCGGGGGGTACAGCAGGCCCCATTTGCGGCCGGAGTAGACATGCAACGATGATGTACGCACAGTACAGCCCCGATAGGACGAAGCCTGGAATGAAGGCGCCAAAGAACAGTTTGCCCACCGAGAGCCCGGACATCGGCCCGTAGACGACCAGCATAATGCTCGGGGGAATCAGGATACCGAGTGTACCGCCGGCACAGACGGAGCCACTGGCCAGGGCCTTGTCGTATCCCCGATTTACCATCGACGGAAGGGCAATGAGCGCCAGCATCGTGGTTGATGCGGCGATCACGCCGACACACGCGGCCATGACGGTGCCTATCAGAACCGTAGTTATGGCCAGGCCACCTCTGAACCCACCGAACCATAGATACAGTGCGTCATACAGCGCATCGGCCACACGTGACCGTTCCAGCATAGTCCCCATGAAAATGAAGAGAGGCACAGCCAGCAATACGTAGTTGGTCAGTGTCTTGAATATCCGACCATAGTAGAGCTCCGCCAACACCTCTCCGCCGAAGAGCAGGACGCCCACTATGAGGCCGACTGCGCCCACCACAATAGCGAGAGGATAGCCGACGAGAACCCCAACCAGAATTCCTGCGAACATCAGGATGGTGACAAGTTCAGGACTCATCTCAATCATATGGTCTACTCCTTACGAGCAGGTGCACGTCGCGAATAAATTGGGCCACCCCCTGGATGAGAAACAGCAACACTCCTATGAACACGGCCGTTCTGAGTGGAGCGATCGGCGGGTACCAGTAGGTCTCGACCGACTTCTCACCAATCTCCCAAGCATGCCACATCCACGCGCCTGAGGAATAAAGGAGAAACAACAGAACAGGGAAGAAAAAAGCCACTCCACAGATGACGTCCACCAGTGCCTTACCCCTCACTGACAGGCGGCTGTAGAAGATATCTACCCTCACATGCCCGTGATTCCGATGGACACAGGCCCACGCCAGAGGGTACATGGCGGCGCCCAGCATGATGATGATTTCGTATCCCCACATCGTGGGGTGGTTGAAGACATATCTCTGAGTTACCTCGAGGACGCCGACAAAGATCATGGCAAGCATGAACCACGTCATCGCCATTCCCATCCACTCGCTCGTGGAGTCAACCAGTCTCAATATCTTCTTCATGATATTTCAGCGAGCCCCGCTCCAATGCTAGCATCGGAGCGGGGCTCGGGTTCTACTTCCTATCTTGCGCCATTGCTATGGACGCGTCCACGTGCTTCTGAACGCAGACTCGAAGTCTCGCATCGACTTGAGCACCTTGGCCATCAGCGCATCTTCAGCCGCCCTCTCATCGAAGTACTCATTGGCTGCCTCAACAAATGCCACCTCCACCTCAGGATTGAGCAGTGACACATCACAGCCGTAGTCCCGGAACTCCTGCAGGTAGACCATGTCATTGGTGGTCACCTCGGAGTAGTACTTGAGTGCCTCCGACCTGTTGACCTCCTCCACGATCACTTTGAGGTCGTCGGGGAGCTCGTTCCAGCTGTCCATGTTCATGAGGAAGGGATTGTATTCATGAGGGGCTCGGCAGCCAGAGGCGTAGACGTAGTGGCCTACTTCCTGCAAGCTCAGACTCTAGTCGATTGTTGGAGAACTACACTCGAAGCCGTCGATGACTCCGCGGTGCATGGATTCGAAGATCTCACCGGCGGGCATGAACACTGTTCCAGCTCCCAGCGCGGCTAGTATCGCACCGCCATCTCCCGCCGCACGCAGCTTCAAGCCTTTGATGTCACCTGGCTTCTCTATTGGCTTGTCGCAGTGCAGGAACAGCTCAGGTGGACATAGAATGCCGCAGCCCGGTATGAGCTTCACGTCGTAGTCCTTGACCATCTCATCGATCAGGTTCCCGGCCTCTTCCGAGCAATGCCACAGGTATTTCTCACAGGGCGACATACCGCCGGCCCTCATGGTCAGGATTCCAGCGCAGGGGAACTTGTCCATCCAGTACATGTAGCAGGTAACGCCAAAATCGATGACTCCAGTATCGCACCCATCAAACTCCTTAGTTGCCGGACAGACACCGCCGGCTGCCTCAACCTGCATGTCCAGGCGTCCACCGCTGGCGATCCGGATTGTATCCGCTACTCTTTGAAGCGAGGCGAACATGGGGTTTCCTGAGGGGACGTGCGATTGCCCTACCCATTTGATGACTTCAACTTCAGGCGCTGCGGGTGGAGCCTCCTCCTCCTCCTCCTCCTCCTCGGGCGGAGCTTCCTCTTCTTCTGCTGGCGGCGCTGCTTCCGGTGCGCAGCCAGCAACCACAAGGCTGACCACTGCTATCACCGCTACCAGCAACACTATCAGTCTCTTTCCCATGTGTTTACCTCCTTAGAACTCTCTTTCTGAACTTTCATCCGAGCTTGCCTTTCTTCACATCGCAATTATCCTCCCTTGATTGACAACTCAGTCTTGAAGCCTCCCCAAACCAGCCTCTGTGCCGAAGTATAAAAATGCGAGAAAGGAAATGTCAATAGACTGCGGCACGAGTAATGAAGTCCAGACGAGACACTCATGGAGAATGCCAGTATGACGAGGATCTAACAAGTGGGCACACCTCACTTGGTCCGAGAGCACCTGAGGACGCCGCCTGGCGTTTGAGCTTATTGAAATGCTAGCCTAGTCCCGCCTGCTCGTTCCATCAATGAGCCAGGCGACGGTTACGATGAGAAGCACGGAGACGATGATAACGGTGATCAAGCCTCCTTTGCCCAGCCCTCCGAAGCTCTCGGCGCTGTTTGCGCTGGAATTCAGAAGTTCGCTGGCTTCTAGCAGAAATCTCATTTCTTCTCCGGCTTGGTAAGTATCTCGTCGATCAGTCCGTATTCCACAGCCTGCTCCGCACTCAGGTAGAAGTCCCTGTCTGTGTCATGGGCGATCTTCTCTACCGGCTGGCCTGTGTGTTTGGCTATGATATCACGAATCCTCTCCTGCATCCTCATGATTTCACGGGCAGCGATTTCGACGTCCGCCGCCTGACCCTGGGCACCACCGATCGCCTGGTGAAGGTGGATGGTGGAATTGGGCAATGAATACCTCTTCCCCTTGGCTCCAGCACAGAGTAGCAGCGTGCCCATGCTGGCGGCCAGGCCAACGCAAATGGTGGACACAGGGCTCCGAAGAAGCTGTATGGTATCGTAGATGGCAAGGCCAGCGCTAATTACTCCACCAGGGCAATGGATATAGAGACTTATGTCCTTCTCCGGGTCTTCGCGCTCCAGGTAGAGAAGCTGGGCGACCACAAGATTGGCTATTTGGTCATTGATGGGTGTGCCCAGAAAGACAATCCTCTCCTTTAGCAACAGGGAATATATGTCAAAGGCGCGTTCGCCCCGCGTACCGGTTTCAGTTACTGTAGGAATCACTACTTGAGACACTGCGTCCATCGTTCCTCCTTTGTTTATTGCGCGTCCAACTTCTTTGAAGAACGGCCTGCTCTCCTTGCTCTCTTACTCTCACTTGCCATCTGCACCAGCCTATCCAGTGTCTTCTCAGTGCGCAGTGACTGCTCGATTGATTCCCTGACCTGGGGCAGAGAGAGAAACTGCCGTACTTCCTCCTTGTCCGCAGAGTTCTTCTGTACCTCCTCCACCCTATTATCTACCTCGGAAGGGCTGATTTCAATCGCTTCGTGCTCAGCTACCTTATCCAGAACCAGAGCGTTGGTGACGCGCTTCTTGGCCACTGGCTGCAATTGCTGCTCAAGTTCCTCTCTGGTCTTGCTGGCTCTCTTGATGAAGTCTTCCACTTGAATGTAGCCGAAGCGTCGAGCTTCATCCTGAAGCAGTTGCTCGATTTCCCTCCGTTCTAGGATGGGAGGGTAGTCCACAGAACTGAGCTCCACCAGGGCCACGAGTGCTCTCTGTCTGAGTTCTGTGTGGCTATTGTCTTCAGCTCTGGCTGTCAAATCGGCGGTCACCCTTTGCCTTAAGGATGCCAGGCCGTCGTGGCCCATGCTCTGCGCCAACTCGTCGCCTAGCTCGGGCAGCTCCTTCTCTTTCACTTCGCTCACGCTTGCTTTGCAGAGGCATTCCTTACCGGAGAACTTCTCTACACGGTGGTCTTTGGGGATGCTGAGAGTGAAGACCTTTTCCTGGTTCTTCTCCATTCCGACGACATTGTCGGCAAACCCCGGCAGAGGCAGGGTGGAGTTGCGACTGACTTCGTACGCTACTCCCTTATGGCTTAGGATCGGCGTGCCCTCTATACTTGCCTCGATATCCAGAGTAACGGAGTCATCAAACTGAACTGGCCGGTCCACAGGCCTCAGAATGGCCTGCTCATGGCGAATTCCTTCCAGCGCTGCCTCGACTTCCTTGTCGCCAATCGCTACTGGCTCCGGTTTCAGCCTGATGCTGTGATAGTCGCCCAGTTCGACCTTCGGCTTGAGGGGGAGGGTGGCTCGGAAGACCACAGGGTCGTCTTGAGTGATCTCTATTTGCGGCGAAGCGATAGGCTCTAACCCCTGTGACTCCACGGCCTGCTTGTAGAGCTGCGGTATGAGATGCTCAAGTGCCTCTTGGGTCAAGGTATCCCTGCCCAGATGTTGCTCGAGGATGGCTCGTGGTGCTTTCCCCTTGCGGAAGCCGGCGATAGAGGTCTTGCTGGCCAGGCGACGGTAGGCTGCAGTGCGCGACTCTTCCAGCTCACCGGGTTCAATCTCGATGGTAAGTGCTGCCTGGCACCGCTCCATCTTCTCAACAGTTACTTTCATCGGTCTGTTCGGGCTCTACTCGGCAGCAATTCGCTTGTACCTTAGCTTGAGGTTCAATTCGGCAAGCTGTTCGCCGCTCACGGGTGATGGAGTATCGAACATTGGGTCTACGGCATTCTGGTTCTTGGGAAAGGCAATCACTTCCCTGATGCTGCTCTCATTGGTCAGCAACATTGTCAGGCGGTCCAGCCCAATGGCTATGCCTCCGTGAGGCGGGGCTCCACAATCCAACGCGGCGAGGAAATGCCCGAATTGGCTCTCCATGTCCGTCTGGCTGTAGCCCAGGAGTGAGAATATCCTTTCTTGGAGGTGGCGCTCATGAACCCTGATGCTTCCGCTGCCAAGTTCACATCCGTTGCACACAACATCGTAGTGGCGGCCGTGTACCATGCTTGGCTCTGTGTCGAGAAACGCTGTGTCTTTCTCTTGGGGAGCGGTGAATGGGTGGTGCATAGTCTCCCATTGGTTCGCTACTTCGTTCCATTCGAATAGAGGGAAGTCAACAATGAAAGCGAACCCCAACAGGAGGTTGCTGGCCAGACCGAGTCGGCGTGCCATTTCGCTGCGTAGCTGAGCTAGTGTCCTGTCGACTATCTCGGGTTTGTCGGCCACGAGGAGTAGAAGATCACCGGGCTTGGCCTTGAATCTGCCGGCGATATCTGCCATTTGCTCTTCAGTCAAGTACTTGGCAATTGCTGATCTTACCCTGTCCAATACCAGAGCTCCTTCTGGCAGGCCTACTGTGATTAGTCCCTTGGCACCGTAGCTTTGAGCCAGGCTAATCAGCTCACCGAGCTGATGACGGGTGTACTGGTTACAGCCTGGAACACATATCCCCTTCACCTTTCCGTTCTTATCAATGGCTGAGCGAAAGACATCGAAATTGGTCTCACCAGCGATATCTGTGATATCTGTGAGCTCCAGGCCAAACCTGACGTCTGGTTTATCCGTGCCGTATTTCTCCATTGCCTCTGCGTATGAGAGGCAGGGGAATGGCTCTAGCAACTGCATCTCCGGCTTGATTATATGCAGCAGCGATGTAAACAGCTCCTCCATAAGTTGCAGAATGTCCCTCTCCTCAACGAAACTTGCCTCCAGGTCAAGCTGTGTGAACTCCGGCTGACGGTCGGCCCTCAAGTCCTCGTCTCGAAAGCAGCGCGCTATCTGAAAGTATCTCTCAAACCCAGCAATCATGAGGAGTTGCTTGAGCTGCTGGGGAGACTGTGGCAGGGCATAGAATTTGCCGGGGTTCAGACGGCTGGGGACAAGATAGTCTCTGGCTCCTTCGGGAGTGCTCTTGATCAAGATAGGGGTTTCTATCTCCAGAAATTCCCTGGCATCGAGGAAATCCCGGATGAACTTAACCAGCCTGTGACGCAGGCCCAGGTTTCGCTGCATTCTGGCCCTTCTTAAGTACAGGTAGCGGTTCTTGAGACAGAGACTCTCCTCAACCTCTACATCTTCATTGATATAGAATGGCGGCGTAGTCGATGTATTGAGGATGACTGCATTCTTGGCCACGACCTCAATGTCTCCGGTAGTCAATTTGGGGTTTTCTGTCCCGCTGGGTCGCAAGGCGACTTGTCCCAGGACCTGAACCACATACTCACTCCGCAGCAGACTGGCGACCCGATATGCCTCTGCAGACTCTTGCGGGCTGAATACTACCTGGACGATGCCCTTGCTGTCCCTCAGGTCGATAAATGCCAGGCCACCGTGGTCGCGACGGCGGTGTACCCAACCAGCCAAAGTTACACTCTGGCCGACATGGCCTCTGTCTAATTCACCACAGCTATGGGTTTTAAGCAAAAAACGACCTCGGTGCTTAGCCTGCCTAGCGATTATAGCCTATGGGCATAGTCCACTCAATTGCTGCGGGCGACCTGATTCCCTGGCAATACCACTTCGCCGACGGACTCCCGCCGAAGGGGATGCCGACATATTTCCCAATAAGAGATCAGAGTCTCGGTGAAGTTATCACTGGAGGCCGCTCGGTTACGGCTCCAGCAGTATCTCAGCAGCAATCCGGGCAGCCTTCTCGGGCGGAACCCGGCATTTTGTTTTGCCCCCGTCCTCCAGGAACTGCTGGCGCTCCTTCATGTCCATGGTGTCGTAGTCTCTGCCCATTATCTGGGGACGAATATCACCGCACATCGTGCTACCGAACTCCTTCTTGAACAGCTCGCAGAATCTCCACACCTTGTCTCTGAATCTGAACATCTCCTCGTTTGCTTCGGGTGTCCTCCATTTTGGATCGTAAAGCTTGTCCCTTCCGTAGGCCAGCCCCAGTGCCATGAGGCCTCCTATGACTGCGCCGCACGTCTCCTTCCTGCTCATAATACCCGGCATGAATGTTGCTGCCTTTAGCGGGCCCTTTCCTCCACCAAGGTCGAATTCCTCCTGCAGTGCAGCAAGCGTACCTTGAGCGCAATTAACGGAAAGCTCTTCATAGTCTCCGGCTTTCTTTGAGACGCGCTTCAGAATCTCCTCCTTCGAGCCTCCATAGGGCACCTTCATAGATCTCTCCTTCAGTTTCAGTAACAGCAACCCACCGGGCCAGCCTTGACTGACACCGAGTATGACGATATTGTAAAGCAAAAGGGCTGAATTTGAAAGCAGGAGGCTAAGTTGTCAGAGCTACCAGAGAAGCTGCAAGACGTTCTCTACCACGATGTCACTTTGCCGGAAGATGTCAGGAGGGTGCGGGCAGAAGTAAGGGAGTTTGCGGAGAAAGAGGTTGAGCCGCAAGCACATGTCTTTGATTCCCAAGAGGAGTCAGGGGAGAGCTTCCCGACAGGGGTCTTCCGCAAGATGGCCAAACAGGGACTTTTCCAGATACCCTTCTTGACGGAATGTGGGGGGAGAGGGCTGAAGCATCCCACGTGGGCTGCAGCCGTTGTGGAGGAGGAGTTGGCCTACGCAAGCAACAGCGTCGCAGCCATCTATGACTGCCAGTGTGTACTGCCTGGCTCCTCGCTAGTGTATGCCTCTAAAGGACTACAGAGGGAATACCTGGTCCCCCTGGCTAGAGGAGAGAAGATCGCCTGCTTCGGTATTACCGAGCCAGAGGCTGGCAGTGACTTGAGTGTGAGCACAGTCAAGACAACTGCTACCAGGAGAGAAAACAGATGGATTATTAATGGCAGGAAGCGTTTCATAGTCAATGCTCCAGTGGCCGACTTTGGCTCGATTCTCTGCAAGACTGATGGAACCCTAAGCATGTTCGTGGTCGACCTGCACCAAAGGGGAGTTAGGGTGGGAAAGCCTGATAGGAAGATGGGCATTAAGGCATGTCTCACCGCCGACATTTGTTTTGATGATGTCGAAGTTCCCGAAGAGAACCTCATCTGGAGCACTGGCAAAGGCCTGCATATTGCGCTGGGCTCCCTGACGCGCGGCAGAATAGTAATTGCTGCCACCGGGGTCGGTATGGCGCAAGCAGCCTTCGATGTATCCGTTGACTACATGAAGAAACGTGAATTGTTTGGGAAAAAAATCGCCCAACATCAGTACTGGCAGTTCAAGCTGGCTGAGTGGGCTACACAGATAGAGACTGCTCGCAACCTTTGCTATAAGGCTGCTTGCCGGCACGACCAGGGAGTAGAGTTTCCTGAGCCTGAGACCGCGATGGCGAAGTACTTTGCCACAGAGGTAGCGAGTGACATAGCTGGAGATGCCGTGCAGATATTCGGAGGCTATGGATTCATGAATCAATTGGCTGCCGACAAGTCCACCTATAAGGTGGAGCAAATCTACCGGGATTCTGTCACAGCACGGATATATGAGGGTACCAACGAGGTACAGAAGTGGGTGATAGCAAGGCAGATCTTCGGAAGGGACTTGATGGCATAGTTCAGATTCAGGTCGGCTCGTCGGGTGTCACAGCAGAAGCTAGCTCAGGCCACCCTCGCATGAGGGTTGGCTGTCAAGGCTATCGAGAAATCCCTGCAACACAATCGCCGCCGCTATTGCATCTCTGTGCTGTTTCTTTTTGGCTTTCTTAACACCCGCCTCGGTCAGCAACCGATCAGCAGCTACGGTGGATAGACGCTCGTCCCACAGTTCTACGTCCAGCCCGGCCAAAGAGGAAAGCCGCTGTGCCAAGGCTTTGACCTTATGAGCTTGCTGGCCAAGGCTGCCGTTCAATGAGTAAGGCAAACCGACTATGATTTGCTCTATGTCGTACTGCCTGGCGAGCTTCACAATATCATTAAGAGCGGCGTCTTCTCTGTTATGGCTGATCACCGTTAGGGGAAGTGCGAATCTTCCCTGCGGGTCACTTATGGCCACGCCTGTTCTCTTTTCTCCGATATCCAATCCTAAGCTGCGCATTCTGACCTTGGCCATACTATCGTGCTTGCCGTGCTTCGTCTGCGATGATGTCTTGTACTAGACCCAGGGCTTGCTTGATCTTGCGAGGGTCTTTGCCGCCTGCCTGGGCCATGCCTGCTTTGCCTCCCCCACCACCACCAGCAGCTTTGGCCACCTGTTCCACGATGCGTCCGGCGTGGAAGCCCCTGGTAACCAGATCCGGGGTAACCGTAGCCAAGAAACTGGGCTTCCCTTCATACACGCTGGCCAGCACTACCACGGCACTCCCCAATCTGTCTCGCAGCTTATCGCCGATCTCTCTGAGGACGGACATAGTCAATGACGCTACTTCGGCAGTGACGACCGTCACTCCGTCTATCTTCTTCGTCTGACTGGCCAAGTACTCGGTGATTCCCTGCGACAGTTCCCTTTCTAGAGACAGGGATCGCTTGCGTTCCAGCCCGAGTTGAGTGGCAAGGCTCTTCGCCTTGTTGGAAACGTCCTCGGGCAAACACTCCAATTCCTTGGCTGCCATTTGTAGAGTGGAGAAGCGTTGAGCGATCAACCACTCCGCAGTTCTTCCGGTCACTGCTTCCAGACGGTGCAGACCGGTACCAATGCTGCTTTCGCTGGTTATGAGCAAGATGCCGATCTCTCCAGTTGACTTGACGTGAGTACCCCCGCAGAGTTCTTTGCTTATTGACGGCTCTCCGATTTCCAATACCCGGACTGTTCCCCCATATTTCTCTTCAAAGAGAGCGATAGCACCCTCAGCGATGGCGTCTTCATAGGGAACAGATCTGGCACTGACCGGCAGGTTCTCACGTATCTTCTCATTCACCCATGCTTGAATTCTATCCAACTGTCCTTCGGTTATGGTTGCTAGGTGAGAGAAGTCGAATCTGAGTCTGCTAGGCTGCACCGACGAACCCCTCTGATACACATGGCTCCCCAGGATTTCTCTCAGGGCAGCTTGAAGCAGGTGCGTAGCGGTGTGGTTGCGGGCGATATCCAGACGACGCGCAATATCAATTCTCGCCACCACTGCATCCCCTACCGAAAGGTTACCCTCAATGACCGTCCCTTGATGAATTGTCACGTCGGAGTAGTTTCTCACGGTGTCTGTGATCGCCACTTTTCCTCTGTCGCCCGTCATCTCCCCAGAGTCACCGACCTGTCCTCCCAATTCACCATAGAAAGGCGTCACATCGAGGATTATGTCAACTTTCTCCTCTTGAGATGCAGTTTCCTTCGGCTTTCCCATGACTCTCAGTTCCAGCACTCTGGATTGAGAACTGCTTGCCTCATGCCCGGTGAACTCTACGTCAACCGCCAGAGCCGTTTCTGTGGTCGGCGTAGCCGCGAACTTGTGCCCTGCCCTGGCCTTCGCGCGCTGTTCTTCCATCTCAGTTTCAAAGCCCTCAACATCAACAGTCAAGCCTCTTTCCTTGGCAATTTCAGCAGTCAGTTCCTTGGGAAACCCATAGGTATCGTAGAGCCTGAATACTTGCTTCCCTGCTAACTGTTCCTTACCGTCCTTCAGGGCTTTCTCAACAAGCTCCTCTACGAGGTCGAGCCCCGTTTCCAGAGTAGCTATGAACTTGTCTTCCTCTGCCCTTATGACTTCCATAATCATGTTTCCATTGGTCACCAGTTCGGGATAGACATCGGCCATCTTGTTAGCTGCTATCTGGGCAATTTGTCCGAGGAAGGGCATGTCCAAGCCGAGCCTTCGCCCGAAAAGGGAAGCCCGGCGCAGTATGCGGCGCAGAACGTAGCCCCTTCCTTCGTTAGAGGGTAGAACGCCATCAGCTATGAGAAAGGCAACGCCCCGACTGTGTTCTGCGATTATTCTCATGTACCTGTCGTTTGTCTCGCTCGCGACATACGTCTTACCGGCCAACCGGCTAATCCCCTCAATAACGGGCCAGAAGAGGTCAGTCTCATAAACCGACTGTCTCCCTTGTACTGCCGCCGTAATCCTTTCCATGCCCATGCCAGTGTCGATATTCGGTTTGGGCAGAGGAGTACGGCTGCCATCGGAGTGTTGATCGTACTGGGTGAAAACCAGGTTCCATACCTCGGAAAAGCGGCCGCATCCACAATTAGGTCTGCATTCGGGTCTGCCACAGCCAAAGTCGCCGCCCAGGTCATAGTGCAGCTCACTGCAAGGGCCGCAGGGACCCGAATTGCCAGCCGGACCCCAGAAGTTGTCTTCGTCACCAAACCTTAGTATCTTCTCGGCAGGGATTCCGACTCGTTGCCAGTAGGCGAAGGCCTCGTCGTCATCGAGATAGACTGTTGCCCATAGCCGTTCCCGTGACAGCTTCAGGTCTTCGGTCACGAATTCCCACGCCCACTCAATAGCCTCCTTCTTGAAGTAGTCACCCACGCTGAAATTCCCGAGCATTTCGAAGAAGGTCAAGTGACTTGTATCGCCTACAGAATCAACATCGGTAGTGCGAAAGCATTTCTGACAGGAAACCAGCCGCGGGCTAGGGGGTTCCTCGAGCCCCAAGAAATACGGCTTGATTTGTACCATGCCAGCAGTTGTCAGCAGCAGGCTTGGATCACCATGGGGAATCAGGGATGAGCTGGGGATGATCTTGTGCCCTTTGCCTTTAAAGAAACTCAGAAAACGTTCCCTTACCTCATCGCTAGTCATCAGCGGTTGTCCTTCTTCTGTTCTGCAGAGTGTCTTGCAGCACGAGTCCAAGCCGAAGTACCAGCTATGATAGCACAAAAGCTGTCACACAGGCTTGATCGGCACAGCATGGAATCCTTGGTTAGGAACCATAGCTTCGTGACATGCTGAGATCGGCAACAAGGAGTTCAAGAGCTGACTGCTCGTCCCACCTCCCTGTCTTGATGGCCATGTCTGCTTCAGCGAGCTTGTGGTAAGCGTGCTGGAGATGCTGGGGATCATATGAGCTGGCTTGCCTTGTTGTTCTGTCCAGGGCATAGTCTGGCAGTGCGCTCAGCTCGCCGCGAAGTTGTCCCCGTGATGGGGCCGAGCCCAGTTCGTGTACCAATGCTATTAGGCGGAATTGCCTGGCAATCATGGCCAGGATATGGCCTGCGGAATATCCCTCCTGACACAACCGGCAAAGTAGATCCTGGGCTTTCGCGTTACGGCCCTCCAGGACTGCATCCACCAGGACGAAGATGCTGGTCTCGTGGGCGTAGCTGGATAGTTGTCCTACATCATCCTCGGTTATTGGCCGTCCTTGGGCGTACATAACTAGCTTTGAGACCTCGTTATTCATTGCCCAGAGATTCCCGCCAACGAGCTGGCAAAGATGGCTCACTGCCTGAGGCGTGATGGCACCACCCTGCTTGGCTACCTGTTGCCCTATCCAGTTCCTTAGCCTCTCACCCTTCAACGAGTTGAAGACCTTTACTTTGGCTGCGGACGAGACCCTATTCAATAGTGGATTGGCGCTTCGTATCGCGCCATCTGCTATCACCAGTACGGTACTGTGAGGCATTTGCTCCACGAGCAGAGGCAAGTCCTGCCATTCCCCAATGTCAAGTCCGACTCCAGTCTTGGCCCCTCTCTTGCCTGACCGTGACTTACCTGGCATTGCCTCGAACCTCTTCAATAGGCCATCGACTACCACCAGGCGATGCAGAGACAGGAAAGGGGTAGTGTTACAGTTGTTTCTGAGTTCATTCAGGGTCAGACTCTGGCCGTCAAGCCTAACAGTGTTGACTGCCAGCATTTGTGGGTCATCCAAGCTAACCTTGATTTCCTCCAGAGCTTGCCACAGGGAGAAATCATCCTCCCCATACAGGATGTAGAACACCTCAGTATTCTATCACAGGAATGCCCGCTCTCGTCTGAAGACAGCAGCGGTGCCTGTGATAGAATACTGAATGTGAGAATTGCTATTGTTGGGCTGTCCCAGAGCGGGAAGACTACTGTCTTCGATGCCTTGACCAAGAACAAGGCTGCCCTCGATACCCATTCTGCTTCTCTGAGGCCGAATATAGGCGTGGTCAAAGTGCCCGATTCGCGACTGTCAACCTTGGAGAGCATATTCCATCCCCAGAAGACTGTCCTTGCTGAGGTAGACTATGTGGATATGGTTGGTTCACCTCGAGGGCTTGGCAGCAGGGGAGGGTTGGGGGGAGAACTCCTGAGCCATTTGAGCACGGCTGATGCCTTGCTTCAGGTAGTTCGCGTCTTTGGAGATGAGAGAGTCCCCCACCCTGACGGAAGCATTGACCCCAGGCGGGACCTGGCCACACTGGATTTGGAGCTTGCCTTTTCCGATCTGGCCATCATTGACAGAAGGCTTGATAAATTGCAGATAGCGCTGAAGGGAGCGAGGCCATCAGAGCGTGAAGTTCATTTAGGAGAACAAGCTTTGCTGCAGAGGGTGAAGTCAGCGCTGGAGACAGACGTGCCAGTAAGGCAGCAGGACTTGACCAAAGATGACCTGAAGAGCCTATCGCACTATCAGTTTCTCACTGCGAAGCCCATGCTGGTTGTTCTGAATATTGGGGAGGGACAACTTGCCCAGGCTTCGCTCTTGGAGGACGAAATAGGAGCTGCCTACCCGCAATTTGCAGTGATAGCTCAGTGTGGGAAGCTGGAGTCGGAGCTGGAACAACTGGACGCCCCCGAGGCTGAGGAGTTCCGCAGAGCTATGGGACTGACCGCGCCTGCAGTGGAGAGGGTCATTGATCTCTCCTACCATTTCCTGGGACTTATCTCCTTTTTCACTACGGCTTCCCGCGAGTTGAGAGCGTGGACTGTGCCGCGTGGCGCCACAGCGTCGACAGCAGCAGGGAAGGTTCATTCCGACATGGAGCGAGGATTCATCCGTGCTGAAGTAATCGGCTACAGCGATATGGAGAGATGTGACAGCCTGAATGAAGCGCGAAAGAGGGGCTTGCTCAGAATGGAAGGCAAGGACTACCTTGTCCAGGATGGAGACATTGTTACTTTCCTATTCAATGTGTGACTTCCTGAAGTCGGGTTCCGGCGGCTTGTACGCTAATCAGCAACTCTGGGTGACTCTTGAAGTAGGTCCAGCCACAGCAAAGGCCCGGGCGTGGCTGGTCAAAACGAAATTGTGCCGGGCGGTATCGATTTATCAGGCCAGATCCTGGTGCCTTGGGGTAGTTGGTTACCGCTACCAATCCTTACATTGTCCCCCAGCACACAGCTATCCAGAAGGCTTTCTCCCCCGACATGGCAACTGGAGGCAAGTATGGAGTCACGGAGCCTGGCGCCCCTGCCAATTTCGCAATCTTGCCACAACAGCGAGCTTTGTATGACGGCACCTTCCCTTATCTGGCAGCCTTGCCCCAACACAGTTGGCCCCTCTATGGTACAGTTGCTCGCGACACGGCAGCCTTTGCCAATCAGCACGGGCCCTTCAACTTGCGCTGATGGATGGATATCATGTTTCCCTTCGGACTTTAGGCCGCGAGGGCCAATGTCTCGCCCGAGCAAGTCATGATTTAGCCTCAGGTATCTTTCCGGTGTGCCGATATCAGTCCAGTAATCATCAGACGGATAAGCATACATGGTCTCTCCTGCCTCCAGGACCGAGGGAAAGACATCGCGCTCAAACATGATGAAAGCGTTGGGAGGGATGTAGTTGAGGATGTCGGGACGCAGAATATAGATGCCGGCATTGATCAGGTTGCTGGTTACTTCGTCACGGCTCGGTTTTTCCAGGAAGCGTGTGACTCTTCCTTCACCATCGGTCTCAACTACGCCATAAGCTGTAGGGTCATCCACGGGGGTCAACGCCAGGGTTGCAATAGCTCCCCTTCGCTGATGGGCATCCATCATGGCAGTGAGGTCAATATCCGTGAAGACATCGCCGTTGAAAACTACGAAAGGCCTATCCAAGAGCCTTTCAGCGTTCTTCACTGCCCCAGCTGTGCCTAGAGGAACACTCTCAGTAGAATACTCTATTGTGGTATCAAAGCTACTGCCGTCGCCGAAGTAGCTCTCCACCTCGTCCGGTATCTTGCCAATGGCAAGGGTTATGTCGACAATATCGTGCCTCTTTAGATACCAGACAAGATGCTGAAGAAAAGGACGATTCAGTACGGGGATCATTACCTTGGATGTGTTACAGGTAAGAGGGCGTAGCCTGGTTGCTTTGCCTCCTGACAGAATAACAGCCCTCATTTGGGCAGACTCTAGCTTATGTGCGCCACACGGTCAACTCCTTGTCAAATGATGAGGAATTCCCTAAGATGAATGCCATTGTTGGTCAACGAGAGGAGCGCTATGAACGAAGTAAGAATCATACCTTGCCTGGATGTGAAGGATGGGCGGGTGGTCAAGGGAGTGAGGTTCGAGAATGTCAGGGATGCTCGGGATCCAGTTGAGGCAGCGGAGGCTTATTGCAGGGAGGGGGCTGATGCGCTTGTGTTCCTCGATATCGCTGCGACTGTTGAGGCAAGAGGGACGAGGCTGGACTGGGTCAGGAGAGTGGTAGAAAAGGTTACTGTACCTTTGTGTATAGGTGGCGGCATCAGGAACATGAAAGACATGAAGGTCCTGTTTGATCTTGGCGTAGATCGGATTTCGGTGAATACTGCTGCTGTAAGGGATCCTGAGCTGATCGCGAACGCCTCGAGACAGTTTGGCAAGAGCAGATTAGTGGTCGCCATTGATGGGCGCAAGAATTCGCTTGATAGCGCTCTTCCTCGACTGGAAGTCGTTGTTAGCGGAGGTCACGACTCCACCGGTATCGAGCTTGTTGGGTGGGCAAGGAGAGCGGAGGAACTTGGCGCGGGTGAGATTCTACTTACGAGCAAGGACGCCGACGGTACCAGAGAGGGATATGACATAGAGATGACAAGGGCTGTTGCTGAGTCCGTCAGCATTCCAGTGGTTGCTTCAGGAGGGGCAGGGAAGCTGGAGCACCTCTACGAGGCTGTAACAGTAGCGGGGGCATCCGCAGTCCTGGCGGCCTCCATCTTCCACTTCGGCGAGATATCCATACTCCAGGCCAAGGAATACCTCGGGAGCAAAGGGATTCCAATCCGCGTATGACAGGATTAACGCAGCCCCCTCACGGCATTCCTGATGCTGGCTAGCGCAGTCATACAGTCCTCCTCCTTGGTCGCCAAAGAAAACCTGATGTGGCCATCCATCCCAAAAGGCGCTCCTTCGACTCCGGCCACCTGTGCCTTTCTTAGAAGGAAGGTTCGAAAAGCCACAGAGCCGCTTACAGTGTACTCGCTGCCATCGAATTCATATCTTTGGCCGAAGAATCTTGCAGCATTGGGGAAAGCATAGAATGCGCCTTCTGGCTTGGCACAACTGAAACCGTCAACCTCGTTGAGCCCTTTTACAAAAACATCCCTGTTTCGTTGGTATCTTCTTCTCATCTCTTCGCTGGCTCTCCTGGCCTCTTGGCTGGTGTAAGCAACACGCACGGCGTGTTGAACCGGCCTGGAGGCCCCCGAGCTCGTGTGGCCTTGTAGCTTGGTAACTGCCTTGATAACCTCACTGGGGCCAGCAACCACCCCCAGCCTCCAGCCGGGGATACCGAACCTCTTGGATGGGCCGTCGACCAATATGGTGTTGTCACGCATGCCTTCCACCTGCAATATGCTTGCTGGTGTTCTGCCGTCGAAAATAAAATTCCTGTATATCTCGTCGGATATGACCCAGATGTCCTGTTCCTTCACAATCCCTGCAATCGCCTGTAGCTCGTTCATGGTATAGACAATACCTGAAGGGTTGCATGGAGAGCTGTAGAGGAGCGCTCTGATATTCTTGGATCTCAGCTCTCCCGGCAGTCTTCCTATATCTGGTCTCAGGCCAGCAGTGGATTCGAGGAAACAGGGGATGCCGCGTGCTAGTTTGACGGACTCAGGATAGGTAACCCAGAACGGTGACATGATGCCAACGCCGTCGCCGGGATTGAGTAGAACCCGCATCAATATGTCTATCGCTCCCTTCGCCCCAATTGTAATAGCTATGTCTTGGGGATCATACTTCACCCCAACCTCTTGGTTCAGCACGGCCGGCAGCACTTCTCTCAACTCAGCGTCACCTTGTACTGGCCCGTACTTGTGCAGTTTGCCGCCCTCCACAAGTGCTGCTAGAACATCCTCCGTTGGACCGCTATCCGGCTGGCCGGCGGTGAGGTCTATGATCTTGAACCCATACTTCTTCTCCAGAGAGCTTATCTCTTCCTTCAAAGAGAGAGTTGCCGAGGGTTGAATTTGGCCTACTATACTGCTTATGCCTCGTGCCATTTGTGCTCACCTCCAGGGTGAAATCACGTCTTATACCATTGAGCCTGTCAAGAAGTCAATTCGCTGCTCAACCAAGAGACCAGGGCTGGAAGGCTGTAAAGTTGACCGTTGTCTTGTCAACGCGCCGTAAGTGCTATCAGTTCATCAACCAGTTTCAAACCAGCGCCTGTCAAGGGCAGCAGGACTCTGGTTCCAGCTTTGATAGACCCTGCTTTGACGCATTGCTGCAAGGCAGCATAGGCGGTTGCGCTTGTAGGTTCCACAACAAAGCCAAGCTCTATCAGTTCCACTAACGCCTGTCTTATCTCCTCGTCCCCGACTACCACGCAGTGCCCGCCAGTTGTTCTTACGGCGTCTGTTATCTGGCGTCTCCTCGGAGGATCGGCTATGGCTATGCCATCGGCGAGCTTCGAGCTGGGTGAAGCTGGTGGTTTGCACCCAAGGTCCTCATATATCGCCGAATAGCCATAAGCTTGAACTGCAACAAATGTAGGCATCTCGTTTACAGCCCCCAACTCCCGTAGCTCGGCATAGCCCTTGTGCAACCCCAGAAGCAGAGTCCCGCTGCCAACCGGAGACACCACGAAGTCAACATTGCCCAACTGCTCATAGGCTTCGTACGCTATGGTCTTCACGCCCTCTATGAAGTAGGGGTTCCACCAGTGCCCAACGTAGGCCAATCCATCTTGTTCGGCTGCCAACGCGGCTCGGTTGACATCCATCCTGTCTCCATCAATCTCGTGTACACTGGCCTTGAAGAGCCGCAGGAGGTTCTTCTTTCCTTGTGGAGCATGTTTCGGTAGGAATACCGAGACATCTACCCCGGAAAGTAGACCCATGAGGGAGAAGCCTATCCCGGCATTGCCGGAGGAATCCACGATTATCCCCTTCGCTCCCAGTTCCTTGGCTCTGGCTACACTAACGTAGGCCCCCCTGTCTTTGAAGGAGCCTCCTATGCTCAGGTATTCCAGTTTGAAATTGACCTCAACTCCGCTGATGCTTCGCTTGGCTATTGGGGTCCAGCCCTGGTGCACTGGAGGCAGGCCCTGCAACGGGAGCAACTGAGCATATCTTCTGAGGTTTTGCTCTCTTACGTCGATTAGATACGAGAACTGCCTCCCGCGAAGATCAAAGAGAATGTCAAGGGCACCCCCACACTCATCCCGCCACTTCCTCTCATCCTCCTGGGTCTCCTTTCCACAGTCACGACAAATGATGCTAAAGGGTATCATTTGAAGGGTCTCAATAGTTCACGCTTTTGCTTTAGCCTTTGCCCCGGGCTTCCAGAAGTCTAGGTTCAGCATCTTTTCAGTTCTTCGTGTCAGTGCTGGACCTCAGTGATACTCTTCGGCATGCTCAATCACGCAGGCCTCAAATTCCATTATAGTTAGGCCGTTGTTCCTGGTCAATGGGTTTGCTGTCTCTTCGCGCAATGTAGACAGCGTTGCAGTTCATCGGTCTTGGGACTCGCAAGGTGTATCGCCACTCTTAGTTGGAGCTGTTGGTGAATGCATGGCTTGATTACAGGATTGCCCAGGGATGGAAGAACAGGCATGTGTGAAGTGGAGGAGCGCCACCGTGGGGTAGCTGCCTGCGGGATTGCAGCTAACTGGGTATCTGAATTGGTGTTGCCTCGCAAACGGATGAGGTACCATCTGTGTCTGCCTGGTATCGGTTGTGAAAGACACGCAGTCGTTTAGCAGATGTATTGACACATGCATCTACAACTATCTATATTAGGCAACATATCCGCGTAATATGGTCCATCAAGAAGCTAGAAGGTTGTAGGATGCAAGAGAGAGCACCTGGCGAGTAGGTGAGGCTTCATTCATCCTGTTCACCCTTGTGATGGGCTACATACAGTTCTTTAGCTGATCTCTACATACAGGGTTAGGTTGGCTGGAATAGCCGAGGCCATTGTCCTTCGCGGCCGAGTGTAGCCAGGGTTGGACTACATGATTGATGTGTTGTCGATCGCCGGCTTCAGTGATGATCGCCTCGGCATTCATGACTGTGTTTCCTTGGCTTGTGTTCTCGGCTGATGTTTTTAGCCAGGCACTTACTAGAAATGCACCTGGGGAGTTGGTAACGTGACGTCTATTGGCATCGACATGGTGGAAATAGGGCGCATTGAATCGGCAGTCAAGCAATGGGGTGAGCGATTTCTTAGCCGGGTATACACTGAAGCTGAGCTAGAGAGCTACCAGGGTAGAATCTCATCATTGGCCTCTCGGTTTGCTGGCAAGGAAGCAGTAATGAAAGCCCTGGGCACAGGCGCTAGAGGTGTCGCATGGCGGGAAATTGAAATCCTGAGTGATGCTCACGGCAAACCCTGCGTGAACCTCTATGGCAAAGCGAAGGAGAGGGCTGAGAGCCTCAAGCTGGGTGACTTTTCGATCAGCCTTTCCGATACCAGACAGTACGCTATCGCTGTAGCTATAGGCGCGTAGCCGGCCACGACGCGCTCTGCTATAATGCCCCCGATATGCTAGCCAAGGTCGTTAGCTGCGCTGTTGTCGGATTGGAGGGAGCCTTGGTGGAGGTAGAGGTTGACATATCCCCTGGGTTACCGTCATTCACCATTGTGGGTCTGCCGGACAAAGCGGTTCAGGAAGCCAGAGAGAGGGTAAGGTCGGCCATAAGAAACTCCGGATACAAGTTCCCCACTAGACGCATCACCGTCAACCTGGCGCCTGCGGACCTAAAGAAGGAAGGCCCTGCCTATGACTTACCCATGGCCGTAGGCATACTGGCAAGCTCAGGACAGTTAGCTGCTGACGTTTCCCACACCGTATTCCTGGGAGAGCTATCTCTGGATGGCAAGCTCCGGCACACCAATGGCGTATTGCCGATGGTCGCTCTGGCTCATGAGAAAGGCTTGCCGACCCTATTCGTTCCGTATGACGATGCCAAGGAAGCAAGTTTAGTCCATGGCGTCCAGATATTCCCTACAGAGTCCTTGACACAACTAGCTGTACACCTTATGGGTGAAGTGCTCATCCCAGAGTACCACAGCGACATTGACTGGTATCAGGAGCCTCACCGCCAGTATGGCTTCGACCTCGCTTACATCAAAGGTCAGGAGCATGCCAAGAGAGCTCTAGAGGTAGCGGCAGCCGGAAGGCACAACATGCTGATGTGTGGACCACCAGGAAGTGGGAAGACCATGCTGGCTCGTTCCTTGCCCTCAATACTGCCTCAACTAACCATGGAAGAGGCCATTGAGGTCACCAAGATCTACAGCGTAAGCGGGCTGTTGCCGCCAGATTCCCCGGTGATGAGGGAGCGGCCCTTTCGCGCCCCCCACTACACCATTTCTCAGGCCGGCTTGGTAGGAGGCGGACAATGGCCACGACCTGGTGAGATAAGCCTGAGCCACCATGGCGTTCTTTTCCTCGATGAGTTCCCCGAATTTGGCCATGCAATCCTCGAATCGCTACGCCAGCCAATAGAAGACAGGACTGTTACTGTGAGCCGTGCCCGCGGCAGTGCGACCTTTCCTGCCAGCTTCATGTTGACGGCAGCTATGAATCCCTGTCCCTGTGGCTACTACGGCGACCCGTTCAGGGAATGCAAGTGCTCAGCAGCGGAAATCTCTCGGTACCACAAGAGAATAAGCGGACCACTGCTCGATCGTATTGATGTGTTCGTTGATGTCCCCCATGTTGACTATGAGAAGCTCACTGAAAACATGCCTGTCGATACCTCAGCGGAGGTTCACAGGAGGGTCGAGGTAGCTCACGCCATACAGACTGAACGTTTTCAGGGCACAGGCCTGAGATGTAATGCTGACATGACAGCCAAGGAAGTGAGAGATTTGTGTGTGGTCGAGCCACCAGCACAAAGCCTACTTCGTGCCGCTATGAAACAGCTTCACCTTACGGCTCGTGCCTTTCACCGCGTTCTAAAGCTCTCTCGGACGATCGCCGATCTTGAAGGCAGTGACATCATCCAGGCGTACCATGTGGCTGAAGCGTTGCAGTACCGCCACAAAGAAATCCTCTGAACGTTAGAAGAAAACGAGCCACAGAACCACGGCGGTGCCTAACAACATGCCGCCAATAACGAGAGATATCTTCCCCCCAATCCCCCAGGCTCCTAGCCAGGGACGCTTCGGCTCATGAGTAATGAACTCCTTGACATCCCTTCGGCTTGCCAAAGAGGTGTAATATGTCCGCGCCTCCTTCCTATTCCAAGATACGAAGGCGATACCCATGAGAACGAAGAACAAACCCAGCCCAAGGATAGCCTGCCAAGCAGCAAACGGCATTTCCTCCACCACACCTCACGAGTGGTTCTGATCTCTGAACCTCGCTACTTGATCTCGATAGTCGCTCCAGCAGCTTCAAGCTTCTGCTTTATGGTAGCTGCTTCCTCCTTGGAGATGCTCTCTCTGACAGCCTGCGGAGCCGCCTCCACCAAGTCCTTGGCCTGCTTCAACCCCAAATCGGTCACCTCGCGTACCGCCTTGATCACATCGATCTTCTTTTCCCCAATGGCCTTGAGTGTTACTGTGAATTCCGTTTGTTCCTCGGGAGCCTCTTCTGCCACCTCCGCGGGCGTTGCAGTAGGCGCAGCTGCTGTCACAGCCACAGGAGCAGCGCTCACCCCAAATTCCTCTTCGAGAGCCTTGACCAAATCAGCAAGATCCATCACCGTCATGCTCTTGACTGCGGTAAGGATTTCCTCCTTGGTCATTGATCTGGACTCCTTCGTTGCCTTGGCCTTGGCAGGCTTCTTCTCTTCCTTGACGGCCTTTGTCTCTTCTTTGGGTGACATGATAACCTCCTTGTTCTATTCAGCGAGTTCTTGAATCCTGGCCTCCAAGACGTTTCTCAGGCCCTGCAGAGGGAAGCTCAGGGCATTGTGCAAACGCCTTATGGGAGCCTGGAACTGACTTGCCAATTGGGATATGAGCATTTCCCTGGGTGGTAAGCTGGCCAGCGTCATCACCTCCTGGGGGTTCAGGACGCGCTCTCCCAGCAGACCTCCCTTAATTCCCACCGCAGATTCCCTGGACCTAATGCATTGGCTGATGGTCTTCGCGGCGTGAGCAGCGTCATCGTAGCCAAACGCCAGAGCCGTAGGGCCATCAACGATGTTCATGATTCGTTCCATGCCAACACTTTGTGCGGCCAGGCGAACCAAGGTGTTCTTGACCACACGACACTCGATTGCCGCATCGGCCAGGGTCCATCGGAAGCTAGCCAGTTCCTTTGCTGTAAGGCCTTGATAGCTGGTGGCGATAACAACCCTACTTCGAGACAAGCTGTCCGCCAGTTGAGCGACGATTTGCGTTTTTCTCTCTCTTAGCATATGACCACCTTAATAATAACAATCCCTGTGCCAATGACACAGGGTTACATGGTGCCTGAGCAGGCTGGACTTTTAAACACTTTCGGAGAGCAGCTATGCCCCCCTACCCCATGTCTAATGTGGGGTGGTGCCTGCCGTCATTGGCGCAATATGGTACTTATATTATAACAGTCTACGCATCAGCTAAGCAGCCAAGGCAAGTGCTGATCTGACGTCCACTTTCAATCCTGCGCCCATAGTGCTACAGAGCGAGATGCTCTTGATATATTGCCCTTTGGCGCCGCTGGGCTTGGCTTTGACTATGGCCTCGATCACTGCTCCCAAGTTATCCACAAGCTTATCGTTCTCAAAGCTAACCTTCCCTATAGGCAGATGAATGATAGCTGTTCTGTCAAGCCGGAATTCCGCTCTCCCCTGGCGTGCTTCCTTTATAGCCCTTGGTATATCCTGAGGCGGCACCACAGTACCGGATTTCGGATTAGGCATCAGTCCTCGCCTTCCCAGGATGCGGCCGAGCTTGGCTACTTTCGGCATCATGTCAGAGGTGGCCATGGCCACGTCGAACTCCACCCAGCCATCCTCGATCTGCTTGATGAGCTCATCTCCACCGACGTAGTTAGCTCCAGCCTCCTCTGCCAGTTTCATTGGCTCTCCTTGAGCAAAAACGAGCACGCGGATTGTCTTTCCCAAACCATGAGGCAACAGCGCTACGCCGCGTACCTGCTGATCAGCACTCCGCGGGTTGACACCCATCTTGAGATGCAGTTCGACAGTCTCGTCAAAGCTCGCATAGGCAATCTGCTTCGTCAACTCGATTGCCTCTTCTGGAGAGTAAGCTCTCGACCTATCGATAAGCTTGTTGGCTTCCTGATACTTCTTGCCGTGTCTTGTCATCTATCTGCCTCTTGGCGACTCCCTATGTACTCTCGCCCCCGCTACTAGCCTGTTCTACCTCCACTCCCATGCTACGGCATGTGCCCTCGATGATCCTCGTCGCCATATTGATGTCTGCGGTATTGAGATCCTTCATCTTGGTCTGAGCGATCTCCCGGATTTTGTCCCTAGATAGTCTCCCTATTTTCTCCTGCTTGGCGTTGCCACTGCCCTTTTCCACTCCCAGCGTGCGGCGCAGCAAGTCGGAGACAGGAGGCATCTTCGTCACAAAAGTAAATGATCGATCCACGTAGACGGTTATTTCGGCCGGAACGATAAATCCGTCCTGGGAAGCGGTTCGGCCATTATACTCCTTGCAGAATGCCATGATATTTACACCATGTTGTCCTAAGGCAGGCCCGATAGGTGGTGCCGGGGTAGCCTTCCCCGCTGGTATTTGTAGCTTGATGATGGTCTTAACTTTCTTGGCCATGTTGCAACGCCTCCCTAACTGCTCGGAGAATTATGCTATATCTTCTCCACCGTCAGGAAATCCAGTTCCACGGGTGTTTCTCGGCCGAAAAGGGACAAGGACACAACTGCTTTCCCCTTGTCCATGTTGACTTCCTCGATCTTCCCAATGAAGTCAATAAAAGGCCCACTCGTCACACGCACGCTATCCCCCTTCTTGAAAGCCACACTGACCTCACTGGGAATCTCCTCCATTCGCTTCAGGATGGTATTTGCCTCATCTTCAGCCAGAGGCACTGGCTTGAGACCGGTGCTGACAAAGCCGGCAACACCGGGCGTGTTGCGGACTATGTCCCAAGTATGTTCATCCAAGTCCATATGTACCATGATGTAACCGGGGAATGCTTTCCTGCTTACCGTGCGTCGTTTTCCGCCTTTGATTTCAATCTCGTTGGTCTTGGGTACCACTACGTCGAAGATCTTGTCCCCCGCGTCCATGTATTTTATACGATGCTTCAGGTTCCTTTGCGCTCGATCTTCATGTCCTGAAGATACATACAACAGGTACCAGTGACCATCAGTCGTCATCCATCAACCGCCTAGGACCAAATAGAGAACTTTGGTGAACCCGTAGTCTATAACAGCCAGCATTGCTCCCACGAAGGTGCACACGACAAAAACCATGATGCTCAGTCTTGTCGCCTCTTGTCTTGTCGGCCAGCGTGCCTTTCTGAGCTCTCCAATAGCTTCAGGGAAGAAACTCAGCCTTGACCTCTTCTTGCTTGGGACAGCTACAGGCTTGGCGGCCTTGGCCTTCTTGGCACGGCTCGTCATGTACTATTTCGCTTCTCGATGTAGAGTATGAGTATGGCAATTAGGGCAGTACTTCTTCAGTTCCAGTTTCTGAGGGTCGTTCTTCTTGTTCTTGGTGCTGGTATACGTTCTTTCGCGACATTGACTACACGCCAGATGAATAATCGTGCGTAGATCCCCTTTCTTCTTGGCCATGTCTATTTGGATACTTTGGTGATTACACCGGCCCCGACCGTTTTGCCACCCTCTCTGATTGCGAAGCGCTGGCCCGCTTCCATCGCCACAGGATAGATAGTCTTGATGTTCATATGTGTCAGACTATCACCCGGCATAGCCATCTCCACTCCTTCGGGAAGCGCTATCTCACCGGTAATATCGGCAGTCCAGATAAAGAACTGGGGCTTGTAGCCGGTGAAGAAGGGAGTGTGTCTGCCACCTTCCTCTTTTGTGAGTATGTAGACCTCAGTCTCAGCTTCGGTATGGGGCTTGACCGTTCCCGGTGCTGCCAATATCTGTCCTCTGTCTATCTCATCGCGATCCACACCCCGCAGTAGCACTCCAACGGCGTCACCGGCCTCTACGCTTTCCAGAAACTTATGGAACATCTCCAGGCTGACAGCCACTGCCTTTCTGGTATCTTTCAACCCCACTATCTCCACCTCATCACCAGCCTTGAGCACGCCACGCTCGACCCTCCCCGTGGGCACGGTTCCCCTGCCTTTGATGCTGAACACATCCTCGACAGGCATCAAGAATGGCTTGTCCTTGTCTCTTTTCGGCGTGGGGATATACTTGTCCATGGCGTCTAGCAGGTTCCATATCTTCCCGCACCATTCACACTCTCTCTTGCCACAGCCGCATTCCAGGGCCTTCAGAGCGCTCACATGGACCACAGGCATGTCATCAGCGGGGAAGCCGTATTTCTTTAGAAGGTCTCTTACCTCTACCTCCACCAACTCCAGTAGCTCAGGGTCTTCCATCAGATCAACCTTGTTGAGAGCCACCAACATATAAGGGACTTGCACTTGTCGGGCCAAGAGGATGTGTTCCCTGGTCTGCGGCATCGGACCGTCATCAGCGGCTACCACTAGGACAGCTCCGTCCATTTGGGCCGCCCCGGTTATCATATTCTTGATATAGTCAGCGTGCCCCGGGCAATCAACGTGGCAATAGTGCCGCTTCTCCGTTTCATATTCAAGATGAGTTATGGCAATAGTCAATCCTCGAGCTTTCTCTTCAGGAGCATTGTCTATGCTTTCGAAGGCGCGATAGTTACTATAGCCTATGTTTGCTTTGGACAGAACCATAGTCATTGCAGAGGTCAGTGTGGTCTTGCCATGGTCAACATGACCTATAGTGCCCACATTGATATGTTCCCTTGCACGCTCGAAGCCCTTCTTTGCCATTTGCCTTAACCTCCTTCAATCTCAAAAGCCCACAACCAGATTCGAACTGGTGACCCCGTTCTTACCAAGAACGTGCTCTACCAACTGAGCTATGTGGGCCTGTGTTGCCACCTGTGGTGGAGGGGGTAGGATTCGAACCTACGAAGCCCAACGGGCGGCAATTTTACAGACTGCTCCGATTAACCACTCCGGCACCCCTCCCGGCTCCAGTTTACCACACAAGCTGGGAAAACTCTAACCAGCCCGAGAGGGGATTCGAACCCGCTAACCTACCGATTACAAATCGGTTGCGCTACCATTGCGCCACTCGGGCAGTTTTTGGGTTTGTAGTATAAACTAGAGTGAACCCAATGTCAATCTGAACTAGCCTATGGTGCAGGTTCGCTCGGCACTGTACCAATGGAACTGGGATTGGTGGCTCCCGAGGTAGGGCTCGAACCTACAACCAGACGGTTAACAGCCGCCTGCTCTACCATTGAGCTACTCGGGAATGTATGTGGTTAAACAGCCTCCTGCCTGCAGCTGGTGTATACCGCTGCTATGGAGTAGGAGGTCAGGATAAATCCACGGCCATTGAGCTACCTTCTGAATTAATTTTGGCTGCCGGGCCTGGATTCGAACCAGGGCTAGAGGATCCAAAGTCCTCCGTGCTACCGCTACACAACCCGGCACTGAACTTGGTGCCGAAGGTCGGACTCGAACCGACACGGGAGTTACCTCCCAACAGTTTTTGAGACTGCCGCGTCTACCATTCCGCCACTTCGGCGAAGCCTGCGAACTACTTTGGGACTGCCGGCACGTTCGACTGCCAGTGGCCACAACCCTATTCAGGTGCTGAGTAATTTCCCGAAATCTCGTGATCACGCAATTCGTTGTCACGAATCAAAATTGTATCATCGCCATTCGAATCACGCAATTGCTGCTGGCGAACTACCCTTTCCTAAGTACGGGTATTCTTGGCTTCTCTGCCCCGCATAGGCTATTTGCCACACTGGGTTTGCCGGATCCTGGTCTTCTGTTACGGACTCTCGCAGGATACTCGTATCATAGGGGGAGAAAAGGCTATAATAGCGCCGTTGACGAAGTCGGTGAGCAGTAGAGTCCCCCGCGTCTTGCCAGTCGCTCTTGTCCTGTCCGTATTGGCGGCTGCAGCCGCTGCCCCAGTAGCTCTGGCAGCAAGAGAGACAGAACTCTATCCCATGGAAGGCGAGATCGATTCTTGGCTTTATGTTGATGGCACTGGTTTTCCTCCAAGCGATTTCGCTCCTGGGTCAGAAGACTACTCTATGGTCGATATTTACTTCTCCAGGCAGGAAGCCGAGCTTGATGATGAGATTGGCTCTGAGATCACTATCTACGAAGGCGTTAAATCAGGACTGCTGGTGGACGAGCACGGTGAGTTCAGTACCCGGTTTCTCATACCCGATGAGCTTGCCGATGGCCGAGAAGAGGAGGATGTCCACCGCGGCACACACTATGTGTATGTCACCAGGGCTGGTGAAAGCCGCATCGAAGGTGTCGCCGAATGCACCGTGATCGCTTGTGAGATTGAGCTTGACCTCGCTGACGGCCCTGTCGGTACCAATGTTGATATCACCGGTGCCGACTTCGCCCCAGCCGACGAAATAACTATTGAGTACGATGGCTGCGATATTGCAGTGATGGGGGGTACTGAGAAGACCGACCGGGATGGTGAGTTCAAGTGCAGCATCATCATTCCTGAGAGTCCTGCTGGCAAACACACCATAGCGGCGACCGACCAATCGGGGAACGAAGCCGACCTGCCCTTCACTGTGACACCGAAGATAGCTATTGTAGCAGTGAAGGGGACATGCGCCGATGTCATGACCGTCGCAGGTACAGGGTTTGGCTCAAGAAGTGACGTCGCCATCACTTTCGATGGGGATGAGACAGCGGCAACTGAAGCTGACAAGTACGGCGGCTTTGAAGTCAGCTTTCCTGTGCCAATGAGGAGCGCTGGCACGTATGAGATACAGGCAAGGGATGGGGATAAGAACAAAGACACAGCGGCCTTCCTGATAGCTTGTAACATCAAGCTCAGCCATGCAGCCGGAAACGTAGGCAGCGAAGTAACCGTAGCCGGCAGTGGGTTTCAAGCCGATGCTAGTATCACCGTGACCTACACCCTAGAGCGGGTGACAGTCGCAACCACAGCTAGTAACGCGAACGGTGAATTCTCCGTTACCTTTGTTATTCCTCCGGGCAGGCACGGTGAACACCCTATCACCGCTAGCGATGACACGAATACAGCCACAGCGACATTTGCTGTGGAGTCAGCACCTCCACCCATCCCATCATTGCTGACACCTGAAACGGCGGCTAGAGCCAGCTCCAGAGCCTACTTTGATTGGGAAGCTGTCACCGACCCGAGCGGCGTGACCTATACGCTCCAGATCGCCAGCCATGGCCAGTTCTCGCGCAACTCCATCGTCCTGGAGAAGGTCGGCCTTTCAGCATCAGAGTATCTTCTCACCGAAGAAGAGAAGCTCGAGTCCACCAAGAAGGAAGCGCCATACTATTGGAGAGTGAAGGCAGTAGACGGTGCTGGCAACGAGACCACCAGCGCGGTAGACTCATTCCATGTTGGGCTGTCCTTTTCTAAGCTACCTGCCTGGGCCCAGGTGCTGATCGTTAGCATTATCGTCTTGCCTCTCGGTTACACTTGCTTCATGATGTGGAAGAGATGGTCCTACCGGTAAACCGGCCATTGCCAACTTCGGCAAGCCGGTTGCCCGACCATTCACCACGGATGAATGCCGAGGAACAGAGTCGAACTGTTGACACGCGGATTTTCAGTCCGCTGCTCTACCACCTGAGCTACCTCGGCACGGGTGAAATCTAGCATAGCAATGGCCTTTGGTCAATCTCAGAAGCTTGACTGCTCGGTATACAACCTTGCTGGCTCGTCCTCTCTGCAAACTCACAGATCTATCAAGAGCTTGACCAGACCCTGCTTCAGGTAACTTCGCAACCTCAAGGCCAGTTCTTTTCGGGGCAGCCCCGTGTCCAGAGCTATGTCCTCCATACTGCCTGTCTGTACCTCGTACAGGTAATGGAGGACACGATACCCTGGCTCGTTGGTCACGACCTTCGTCGGTTCCTGCCTTATGGCACTGAATGCAATTCGCCCTTTGTCGGTCATTGTATAGATCCTCATTCTGTTCCTACCCTCCACGAGGACTCAGAGGCTTGGTCCCAGTAAACGGCATCATAGCCTCGCAGCCTCGGAATTTCATACTTGCCGGGATGGCCTCTTATAGCTATCGAAGAGTTCAGCCTCCAACATATCAACGTCTTCGGATAATCCCGCTTCATAGTATCTGAAGTATGAGTTTTCAGGTGGCTCTGGACTATGGAGTCGTGTTGACAGTCTCCTATGCAGATTGGGAGTCTTGCCAAGACGCCAGAGCTTCTTCCCCTCAGTCGTAACGTACGCAATTTCATACACGCCCTGCGCGTCAGGCACCCTATCAACGTTCTCCTCAGTGAATCTCAGCCAAGGCCTTTCCGCTGCCATCAAGACTTCACCTCACACATGTTTCTATGCTAAGCAGTGAGTTGACCAGCGCAATAATGGTGATGTCCTTTTATAGCACATGTTTCACCAGATGAAAAGGCTGTTGGCAGATATACCCCACGCTGGCTGAGGCTCTCAAGCCACCACTCACAATGCTTGCAGCTTCAGGCTTTTTGGGGATGCCTGATACCACCAGGCTTAGTCAAAGGCACACGAGCAGTGCATAGAGGACATTCTTCTGGCGTATAGACAATGGCAGGAGCGCGGAGGCAGCTAAACAGAGCTATGCCAAGATCCACTTGTTCTTGGCTGCGGTCAACGAGTACCCCTATGCCCACAATAACACCACCAAGCGTACCAACAGCGTTCATGGTGTCTCGAATAGAGCCCCCGGTGGTGAGTATATCGTCAACAAGGAGGACTCTCTCACCAGGAGCTATTTCGAAGTCGCGGCGGAAAATCCTCCTTTCTCCTTCCTTCTCGGCGAAGACGCTTCTCACTCCCATCTGACGAGCGGTTTCGAAGGCCAGTATAATGCCGCCGGTGGTCGGTCCGGCAACCAAGTCGATTCCCTGGTCTCTGAAATGGTCAGCGATAAGGCCACACAGTGTGCCGGTGTAATGCGGATATTGCAGGAGGCGAAATTTCTCCCAGTACACAGGCGAGTGTAGTCCGGAAGAAAGCAGGAAATGACCTTCCCTCAGGACGCCTGCCTCCTTGAAGATACACATCACCTCATCGTTCATGCTGTACCTCCGACGCGCGAGACTCGGGTGACGTAACCAGCCGCTATTACCGACTATGGGTAGTCTGAGTGTCCTATAATCCCTGCCCTGTCGAGTGGTAAATAAATGAAACAGGCTTTGCCAATGATGTTCTCCCGAACGGCAGGGCCCCAGGAGCGTGAATCATTGGCATTGTTGCGGTTGTCCCCAAGGACAAAGTACTCATTGGCACCTAGCTTCTGTGGCCCAAAGTCCTTATTGCGTCGTGGCGGCTCTGGGAGGACATACGGTTCATTTATGGGGGCATCATCAATGAAAACCTGGCCATCTCTTATCTCCACTGTCTCACCGGGCAGGCCGATGATTCGCTTGATGAACGGGTGCCTCGAACCAACATTGTCACCCGGATCAAACACGATAACATCTCCCCTTTCAGGGGTCGAGAGCAAGTAGCTTGCTTTGACTACCATAATCCAATCGCCTTCTTCGATGTTTGGCAGCATACACGAGTATTGCACCTCATATGCCTGCACAGTACATCTGAGGGGGACAAAGATAGCAATAGCTATGAGGACTGTTATACCGGCTTCGCGGAGGATTCTCATTCGCCGAGCCTATTCTACCATAAACCAGGAGCCACTCCGTCCGTTATATTAGGTGTTAGAAGGTTTCTTATTCCGATACCAACCCGCTCTTTTCTTTCACCTCCTTGGTTAGCCTCCTCCTGCCTCTGAGGCAGGAGGAGGCTTCTCACCCATGTCCTTGTGGTACATCCCTGCTCAGTGGTACAATCTGCCCATCTCTGGGCCGCTAGCTCAATTGGAAGAGCAGCTGACTCTTAATCAGCCGGTTCTGGGTTCGAGTCCCAGGCGGCTCACTGATGTAGCGACTAGCAATCGGTAGTCCTTACCCCATATCCAGTGGAGCAATAGCGCCCGCCTCCAGCAGACGGTATGGCCAGACCATCTACGCGACGTTGCAGATGAAGCTGTCCGGCATATCGAGGTAGGTGATGCTGCAGCCGCTCCCCAGCAGGTTCTCTGCCTCAGCGACTGCCTCCCCTAGCGAAGCAAACGGCTCGAAACCCAGTCTTTCGGCCGTTTCGAAGTCGGTTGCTCCCGCCAGGAACACTTTCCCCACGTGTTTCAGGCCGTAGATACCCTGCCCCCATAGAATCAAGGGGTGGGCCCCATGGAAGGCATAGCCGTATCTGTACTGGTGGACGAACTCAGGCCGGTGGGCATACTCCTCTGCATAAAGCTCCCAGAGCTCAAACGGGTCTTTGGTGTAGGGAATAAGCCTGTCAAACATCTCGACGTAGGACGGCGTATGGATGGGGTGGAACTGTCTCTGACAGGGGTGGCACATTATGACTATGCCTCCTTGCCTCACCAAGGGAACGTTCTGGAAAAGGCCATAGCTATAGGACATCGCCAGATTCCTTACCTGGATGGGATTTATAATTGACAGCTTGGAATACGGGTCTCTATTGTTGCCCAGTCCATACACCACTACGTCAGATTGTTCCTTTACATCGACCACATGTTGCTGCTGCAATATCTCCAGTCCCTTGAGATGAGTCTCCGGCGGATGCCCGGCGACAACCTGAACCAACTCCTGCGGACTGGAGT
>DAOUEN010000068.1:0-6614 GCA_034430415.1 Dehalococcoidia bacterium | reverse complement strand
CTCGCCTCACCCGCTCAGAGACCTTTATGCCGATAACATCACCAGCCTTGGCTTCAGCCATGTCAACACGGTCGATCTGCATGGACTCCAAAACGAACTCCATCTCTGTGGTGGCGCCAGCGATACGGACTGTGTCGCCTTGTTTCAATGTACCTGTTAGCTCCACGCCAGCGACTACAGGTTTGGCAAAGAAGTCTACCACCTTGCCGACTTCCAGTTCTGGCATTTCAGAATACCTCCTTCCTATGAGAATAATGTATACCACCTTACTGCCAAAATCAACACATGAAGCCTCGCATGCCTTGACACACCGTGCGCTTAAACCTAAGATATTGATATCAAAGCAATACTGACCGGAGGTAATGAACTATGCTGGAGAGAAAAACAGAGCAACCATATACCTGGGAAGAAGTGTTCTCTTTCGACCGCATGAAGAGAAGCATGCTAACTAGAGTCCTGGACAACGTAGAGGACATATGCGAGGGCAACAAGCCGGTAAGCCCTGAACAGATTAGCGAAGTGATCAACGACGAGTGGCAGAAAGTCAAGGACACCGTGAGGTCCTCACCCGCAGCGAAGGAAGCCTTCCGCAAGTACTTGGAGCGTACTGTCTCTGACCAAATTGAGAAGCTGATCGAGAAAGACAAACCCGAGCTGGAAGCTCTAGGCGTAGTCGAGAGAGGCTTATAGATTGGCCTTGGAGGACAATCCTACTCCAAATCCGACTCCAGTTGCTCAAGTTACCTCGGGGCTTGCCATAGAGCAACTGGGCAAACGCCTCGAGATGCTAGATGAGAGACTCGACAATTTGGACTCGGTAATGACGTCTCTTGTGGAAAGAGTAATGGAAAAGCCGCTAACCCTGGAAGTTGCTTGCCCCAAATGCGGACAACCTATACAGATCAACATAACCAGTAGCGTGAGAATGCGTGGCTAGGGGCAGATACGCCACATCGCCTGAGTGGCACCATGAGACTCACACGACTTTTACTGCTGTCCCATACGCTACTATCTCAGCGGCTCCGGACAACACCATCGAGGTCACAAATCTGGCACCTACGATTGCATTGGCGCCCAGTTTCCCAGCTTGGTCTATCATTCTCTGAAGTGCCTCTTCCCGAGCTTGTGCAAGCATCAAAGTGTAGTCTCTGATCTCGCCTCCAACGATGCTTCTCAGCGCTGCCATGATATCATGGCCAACATGTCTGGCCCTGATGGTGCTCCCTCTAACCAGACCCATGGTCTCCGTTATTCTTCTCCCCTCTATCTGCTCGACAGTAACCACAATCACTTCTCCACCTCCTTGAACCTTTCCTTTTCGTCTCTTGCTGCCCGGTGTCTCTCGCAACCCAGTGACACCAGCAGGATGATAAGCCCTATACCTACAGCAGCAATAGCGAGCTTGACAGGCCAAGGCAACGACGCCAAGAGGGCCCAACGAAAATAGTGATAGACTCCCCAGACCGCCAGAACGCCCAGTCCAACTCCCAGAGCAATGCCACCGATTCTCCTCAAGTCATCTCCTAGAACGTGTTGACCTGCTCTTCAAATCTGTTGGTGACGGGCAATCTCCTACCTTGACCGAAGTTCCTGGTGGTTATCTTTATACCCGGAGCAGCCTGACGGCGCTTGTATTCATTCTTGTCTACCAGACGAGCAACTTTCACCACCACCTCACGTTCAAAGCCTCTGCCTACGATCTCAGCAATTGAGAGGTCGTCTTCCACGTAGGCCTCCAGAATAGGGTCCAGCAGTTCATACGGAGGCAGGGTATCAGTGTCCTTCTGGTTGGCCCGCAGCTCCGCTGAAGGCACTCTAGCTAGAACGCTGAGAGGTATCACCTCTCTTCTTGCCTCATGATTCCTGTGCTGGGCTAGCTCAAAGACCATTGTCTTAGGCACGTCCTTCAGAGGTATAAAGCCTCCAGCCATATCCCCATAGAGGGTGGTGTAGCCCGTACTTGCTTCGCTCTTGTTGCTGCAGGCAAGCACCAGCCACCCAAACTTGTTTGACAGAGCAAACAGTAGATTCCCTCTGATTCTCGCCTGAATGTTCTCTTCGGTGACGCCTGGCACAGTACCCCTGAAGGGTTCAGACAGCATCTCCAGATATGACCCAAAAGCCTTTTCGATAGGGATCACCTTGAACTCTATTCCCAGGTTCTTAGCTACGGTCTCCGAATCGGATTTGCTACTTGATGATGTATAGCGAGAGGGCATGGAGACACCTACAACATTACCAGGGCCCAACGCATCCACCGCGATGGTAGCCACCAAGCTTGAATCAACGCCGCCGGATAGACCAATGACGACTTTCTCAAAGCCGTTCTTGCGTACATAGTCCCTCGTACCTAGAACGAGTGCACGATATATCTCTCCGATGTTGTCCAACTGCTCTATCGGTTTTGCTGACAGAGCCGGCTTGGCAAGCGCTGGAAACTCCCCCGAGACCGTAAGAACAACAGCCTGGCTCCGGTGTTTTTCGACTACCTCTAGGTCAGCTACTATGAGATCCCTCTCAAACTGTCTTCCTCGAGCTACGATTTCTCCTTCTCTGTCAATAATAAGGCTGCTACCATCAAATATGAGCTCGTCCTGGCCACCAACCAGGTTATTGTAGGCGATTGCCACCGAGTTCTGGCGTGCCCTGGCGGTCAGCATCCCCTCTATCGAGCATCCATTCTTAACATGATAGGGAAAAGCAGTTGCATTAACCAATACCTGCGCTTCAGCACAAGCTTGCACTACGGTCGGCTCAGTACCATGTATATCTCCCCCGATAGCCACGCCTATGTCCACACCACCGATACTGAAGACGGGGCAGCCGCTTCCGGCACGAAAGTACCTGCTCTCGTCAAACACACCGTAGCAGGGCAGGGAGATCTTGTGATACACACCTGCCAGCTTCTTCTCATAGACTATTGCCGCAGCATTGTATATGTCGCCATTGTCGCCGCCGTCTACAAAGCCTACCACCACCACCATGTCTGACGAGTGCTCTACAATCTCCGCGAGGCTCAGTTGAGTCTGCTTAATGAATGGGGGTTTGAGCAACAAGACCTCAGGCGGATAGCCTGTGATGGCTAGTTCAGGGAAGGTTAACAGGTCAACCCCAAGTGACCTCGCTTGCTCAATACAACGGATGATCTCCGCTGTATTACCGGCCAGGTCACCGACAGTGGGATCCGTTTGACCCATCCCGATCCTAATCCTG
This sequence comes from Dehalococcoidia bacterium, assembly GCA_034430415.1. Lineage (GTDB taxonomy): Bacteria > Chloroflexota > Dehalococcoidia > GIF9 > AB-539-J10 > JADFUZ01. The sequence continues at coordinate 3,401 of DAOUEN010000068.1, read as the reverse complement.
CGCAACTTGTCTCCTGGAAGCACCCTGGTAGTATACCAGAGATTGAGCGGTTCTCCCGTAAGCCAGCGGTCACAGACCCCACCCAAGGCTCAGGCTTACGCATGCATAGCAGGGTATCATCCCGTGGTTCCCAAGACCCCCCGGTTGGACAACTAGCTAGACACGGTCATCTTGGGCACTTGCTTGCCCCAACTCCTACACGCTTGTCTACTTCCTGTTGTGGAAAGCCTTGTGAACCTCCTTCAAGTGCCTGTTGGTAACGTGCGTATAGACTTGAGTCGTCCTGATGCTTTCATGGCCTAGCATCTCCTGAACCGACCGCAGGTCAGCGCCTGCTATCAACAGGTCGGTTGCGAAGGAGTGGCGCAAGGTATGGGGGCTTACCTTAATGGGCAGCCCACTCCTTTTGGCGTACTTGGCAACGATCTTCTGAACGGATCTCGCCGTCAATCGCATTCTTTCCCCACCTTTTTCAGTACTCACCGCACCACTATAACGAATAAACAGCGGCTTGAGATGGTCCTGACGCGATCGCAGGTACCGACCAAGCCACTCTGCAGCCGTATCTGACAAGAAGACTACTCGTAGCTTGTTTCCCTTACCCCTGACGCCAAATTCCTGGCGCTTGAGGTCAACGTCATCCCGATTCAACCGCACCAACTCTGAGACCCTCAGTCCCGTACTGAATAGCGTCTCTAGGATGGCCTTATCCCTGAGTCCAATCTCGTTCGATATCTGCGGGCTAATCAGGAGCCTGCTTATCCGCTCGGCGTCGAGGAAACTAACAGACCGAGAAACTTGCTTGGGAAGTTCAATCTTCTCAGGCGACAGGGTAGCCATGTCGCGTTGAACTGACAGGTAACGCAGAAAAGACCTCAAGGCCACGATGTGATAGCTCTGAGAGACTCGCTTCAATAGAAAGCCATTCCTGCTGCGGAAGTGGGCAAGATACAGCCTGTACTTCCTGACACACTCCAGGTCTATGTCTCCGGGGCTGGTAGTTGAACAGTTCTCAGCCAGCCAGTAATTGAACCGTTCTAAGTAATGCCGATACGCTCTGATAGTGAGGGGAGAGCACGCCTTCTCGATCTCCAGGTATTCCAAGTACTGGTTCAACAGCAAGTTGATGTCCATGGTCTGTCGGGCAACCATACGCTCCTTAGGTTCGCAAAAGTGACGTTGTGCGAACCATATTTATAATACTGCCTCACACCACATCTTGTCAAATCATACCCCTTCCACCGTATCCGCCATCCCACCACCATACACATGCAAAAACCCGACCAATCTGACACAAGCCATCTCCGCCAACTATCTGCAAGCCTACAAAAACGGATCCCAAAGACCGTGCAACAGACTGGAAAGCAATGTCCCCACCCCACCCCCTCACGGGCGTCTCCTCAGCCGGTCTCGCCCAGGCACAGGCGGCAATCCAGCAGCCATGCCAGTACTCCTCAGCCGTGAATTACTTGACACAGCAGCATGCCACATTCATATGTCAGATGTGTAGAGATGTATCAAATGTGCTGGCGAACTCCAGCACCAGTGTCATGCTCTAGCCAACGCGCGGTAGCTGGACTACCCGTCCAGCGTGTTATGTCAACTCCGACAACTTCGCCTGAGGGAGGCGATACCATCATGGAAAGTGGGCCCGGTAGGGTTCGAACCTACGACCAACCGGTTATGAGCCGGCCGCTCTGCCACTGAGCTACGAGCCCAAGGTTGTCCCACAGCGGGAGACGGGATTCGAACCCGCGACACCCTGCTTGGAAGGCAGGAACTCTACCACTGAGTTACTCCCGCATATCACGCTCAGCTTATCAAGCCGGTAGACATGCGTCAATTGGGGTCATGGTATCGCCTGCCCGGTCAGACCCGATTGAGCCGACTACTTTCCCGTGAAGCTGGGCTTCCTCTTCTCCAGGAAAGCCCCTACCCCTTCTTTCAGGTCTTCAGTGCTCCAGCACTGAGAGAAGCACTGCAATTCCAGGCTGTTTGCGTTCTCCAGGGCCAAGTCGTAGCCGTAGTTAATGGCATACTTGGCCATTCTCAAAGCAAATGGAGGCAACTCTGCCAGCCTTTGAGCGAACTTCTTTGTTTCCTCCATTAACTGTTCAGCAGGAAACACCCTGTTGACCAGCCCTATCTCGTAGGCACGCTGGGCTGTGACCTGCTCCCCGCTCATGATAAGTTCTCTCGCTAGTCCTATCCCAACGAGCCTTGACAGCCTCTGAGTACCTCCCATTCCAGGAATCAACCCCAACAAGATCTCTGGCTGACCGAACCGCGCCTTATCGGAGGCAAACCTCATGTCACAGGCCATGGAGATCTCCAATCCCCCACCCAGAGCATATCCATTCACAGCAGCTACTATAGGCTTCCCCATAGTCTCCATGATCCTGACAACGTTATGACCGAGTTCAGCGAAATCCATGATCATTGCAGGGCTCTTGCCGACAAATTCGTTGATGTCCGCTCCGGCAATAAACGCCTTGTCACCTACCCCGGTCAATATGACAACCCTGACGGTTCCATCCTGCTTGCACTCACTCATGGCGCTGCCAAGTTCCTTCATTGTCTCTTCATTCAGCGCATTCAGCACTTCAGGGCGGTTCAAGGTAACGACGGCAACGCTGTCCTCAACACCAAACATGATATTCTTGTACTCCACGACTAACCTCCTTTTTCAGAACGACTGGCTATTTCTCGCCATAGTCGTAAAATCCCCTTCCGGCCTTTCTGCCAAGATAGCCCGCGTCCACGTATTTCTTCAACAACGGACACGGCCTGTACTTCGGGTCACCAATGCCGGAATAGAGCACTTCCATAACGTTCAGAATGACGTCCAGTCCAATAAGGTCGGCTAACTCCAATGGTCCCATAGGATGGTTAAAACCAAGCTTAAGCACTTTGTCAATAGACTCCACAGTTCCCACGCCCTCATACAGCGCATAGACTGCCTCATTCATCATAGGACACATGATCCTATTTGAAATAAACCCCGGGAAATCGTTTGCCTCCACAGGGCTCTTGCCTAGTCTCTCCGCCAGTCTGTAGGTCGTCTCAAAGGTGTCTCTTGACGTAGCCAGGCCGTTGATGACTTCGACCAACTTCATGACACGGGCAGGGTTAAAAAAATGCATGCCGATGACCAGTTCCGGCCTCTTTGTTGCCGCGGCGATCTTCGTAATAGGAATGGAAGATGTATTTGTCGCCAGAATGACTCCTGGGCTACAGGTCTTGTCCAGATCTCTGAAGATGTTGAGCTTCAAGTCCAGTCTCTCTACGGCAGCCTCCAAGACAAAGTCGGCGCTCTCCATATCCTCAATCTTGGTGCTCTTCTTGATGCGCGCCAGCGTCTCTGCCTTTTGAGCGGCAGTGATCCTTTCCTTGGACACCAA
>DAOUEN010000067.1:0-15489 GCA_034430415.1 Dehalococcoidia bacterium | reverse complement strand
CTCCGATGCCATAATGGAGGCGGCCGACGCCGGGATAGAGGTCATTGTCTGCATCACGGAGTTCATTCCAGCCCTCGAGGAGGTTACCTGGCACTATCACCTTCGTGAGAAGAGGGCAACTGTCATAGGGCCGAATTGCCCTGGTATCATCTCGCCGCCGGGAAAGTGCAAGGCGGGCATCATACCCGGCCGGATCACCATGGCTGGTGGTGTGGGTGTGGTGTCGCGGAGCGGCACCCTGACCTATGAGGTGGTGACTCAGCTCACGGAGCAGAACCTGGGGCAGTCCACGTGCGTGGGGCTTGGCGGCGACCCTCTTCCGGGCAGCAACTTTGTTGACCTGCTGAAGCTTTTCCAGGCCGATCCTGACACGAAAGCGGTGGTGCTTATCGGCGAGATTGGAGGGACGTATGAGCAGGATGCAGCCGAGTTCATCAAGAGCAATATGACCAAGCCAGTCACAGCCTTCATCGCTGGGACTGCTGCACCTCCCGGCAGGCGGATGGGGCATGCCGGCGCCATTATCACCGGCAGCGCAAGCCGGGCTTCAGAAAAGGTGAAGGCCCTTTCCGCAGCCGGTGTAACCGTGGTTGAGAACCTGGGCGAGATCGGCGTAGCTACCAGAAAAGAGCTGGAAGATAAGAACCTGCTCTAGGTGAGCGGAAGCTACACCTTCCGCTGATACCTGGCTTTTCCCTCTTCGTAAAGGTCTCCGCCATAGATGTCGTCTACCACGGTGACCGGGAAGTTTTCCACCTCGAGGCGGCGAAGTGCCTCGGCGCCCAGCTCTTCGTAGGCCACCACTTCCGCCTTCTTGATGCTCTTGGAGATGATGGCTCCGGCGCCGCCTATGGCTCCCAGGTACACTGCCTTGTGCTTCACCATGGCATCCCTGACCGCTTTGGACCGCAGGCCCTTGCCGATCATGCCTTTCAGGCCCTCGGCTATCAGGCGAGGCGAGTAGGCATCCATGCGGCCGCTGGTGGTGGGGCCGGCGGAGCCGATTGGCCTTCCCGGCCGGGCAGGAGAAGGACCCATGAAGTATATTGTCTGCCCTTTGATATCCACTGGCAGGGGATTGCCCTGGTCCAGGGCTTCGATCATCCTCTTGTGGGCCGCGTCTCGGCCGACATATATGACTCCGGTGAGCAAAAGGTTATCCCCGGACCTGAGGTCTTTCAATGTCTTGTCAGTGAATGGCAGCGCGACTTTCTTGGCTTGAGCCATAGCAGTCCTCCTTCTCCTCAGACTTTTAGTCCTTTCAGTATGTCTCTGGCGATGATATTCCTCTGAAGTTGTAGGGCAAGCCTGGTAGTGCTGGCGGCGATGGCATTGCGACAGAACCTCTCCATAGGCAGCCCTCCGACATAGGCGGGCGCATTGAATATATGCGCTGCGTTATCGGCGACGAAATGAATCATCTGGGTGGCGAAAAGCTTCACCATGGCGGCCTGCCGCTGCACTGGCTGCCCCTGGTCCGCCTTCCAGGCGGCTTCATAGACCATGAGCCTGGTGGCGTGGATATTCGTGGCGATATCGGCGAGCGCTGCCTGAACGCTGGGCCTGCCCGAGATTGCCTGCCCGAAGGACATCCAAGTTTGGGCCTGGATGGTGCACTCGTCAAGTATTCGCTGGGCTGCTCCCACACACCTGGCCCCCCTCACGATTCTCCTTGCTGGAAGCCACTTCTTGCCAAGTAGGAAAGCCTTTCCCTCCTCGCCGAGCATGTTCTCCACTCCCACCTTGCACCGGTCGAAAACCAGGGTTAGAGGCTTTCTCTCCCTTGCCTCCCAGCCGGTTATCTCCTCGTCACCAGCGACGCTGAAGCCGGGAGAATCCTTGTCAACCAGGAAGCAACTCACCCGCTCTCTCACCGGTCCTTCAGGACCGCTGGTGGCAAAGACTACCGCGAAGTAGTCCTCGCCCGGCCTGGAGAGAGATATCTTCTTGCCGCTAAGAACATAGGAGCCGTTGCTCTTCTCAGATCTAACTGCCAGCTCCTCAATCTCAGACGCTTCCTTTGCGGGCTCCATCCACGCCAGGTAAGGGAGTTTCTGTCTGTTGAGCGCTGGCTTGAAGTATGTTTCCTTCTGTTGCTCGCTACAGTCGAAGAGCAGCGGCGTCACGTCGCCAAGATCGAAAGGAACGACTGTCTGGGCCAGTTCTTCCTCCACCAGGCAGGTCCCCAGGGTGTCCAGGCCTACACCGCCCAGCTCTTCAGGAACGCCGACGCCCCAAAGCCCCATTTCCTTTACCATTCCCACCAACTCCTGCTCTTTGTCGGGAGGGAGAAACATCTGGGCGTCGCTCAGGTCAGCGGCCCGCCCCAGGACTGTTCTTTCCAGTGGTTTGAGCTGGTCGGTGACGAAATCCCTGACCGTGCTCTGAACCATCTTCAGCTCTTCAGGTATCTCGAAATCCATCTGAAATCCCCCTTGACACTCCTTGGCGCCGCATCGCGGTCAGGCCAGAGCTTCCTCCACAAACAAGTCCAGATCAGGTTCGTCTTCGTCCCCTATTCTCTGCTCCAGTCGAGACATCACTTCTATCATGCGGCGGTTGACCACGTAGTTCTTGATGGTGGTATCGACCTGGGGACAGGCCAGAACACAGGCATCGCATTGGTCACAGTCTGCACCCACTATGATTTCCAGCGCCATCGATGTTCGCTGCTCCGTCTTTTCCCGCCTGGATGGCTCACGAAACAAGAAAGGACAGGCGTCTATGCAGCATCCGCATCCAATGCATTCCTTGTGTCCCCCAATATCTTCAGCTATGTTGAGAGCGTGACCGGGATTGAATCCGCTGGAAAGCAGCCTGCACCGAGCTACAGGTGGGCTGGCAATATTCAGGATCGTGTTCAGTATGGGTTCGACTTCCTTGGCATCCGTTTGCTGGCGTAATGGCATGTCATCCCTCTCCTAAATCCAGCGTGTGGCCCTATCGCCGAATGGAGTATAGGGGCTCACCTGACCAAGCGGCTGAAAGCCGGGGACAGGTTCCTGATGCGCGTAGTTGGGCAATAGCATGGGAGAGATGGGCATCCCCTCCAGCCCCGCCTCCTTCATCTCACGCTGCCATTTGGTGACGTGCTCCAAAGTGAGTCTCCCCGGCCTCATCTCTTTAGCCCATCTGGCTGCGGCTCTACCCGCTCGCCGCCCGAAGACAAATAGGTCCAACGTTGAGTTGCCTATGAGCCTGTTCCTTCCGTGTACTCCTCCCTCAACCTCACCCGCGGCAAACAAGCCCGGCACGGCGGTGGAAGCGTCAGCTTTTATGGCAACGCCTCCGTTCTGGTAATGAAGAGTAGGGTAGACCAGCATCGGCTCCCTGGTGATGTCGATATCGAAGCGGCCGAATTGCCGCACCATAGCAGGCAGCTCTCTTCTGATAGTGCCTTCCCCTCGCTTGATCTCAATCATCGGCGAATCCAGCCAAACGCCGACTTCGCCCGTCGGTGTAGTGACACCTTTGCCTCGCTCCTTGCACTCCCGGATCTCAGCCGAGGCTTCCGTATCTCTTGCCTCGAGAGGGTGAATGAATTGCTCTCCATCACAGTTGACTATCTCCGCTCCTAGAGTTCTCACCTTCTCCGTAACCAGAAACCCCAGGATCTGCGGGGGAAAAGCCGCACCCGTGGGATGATATTGCATGGTATCCATGTGCACCAGCGGAGCCCCCAGTCTATAGGCCAGTACCAGCCCATCGGCGGTGGCACCGTAGTGGTTGGTGGTGGGGAAGCCCTGAATATGAGTGCGACCCAGCCCGCCGGTGGCGATGATCACTGCCTTAGCCCGCACTATGGTCATTCTCCTGGTTTCAAGGTTCATCAATATGGCACCGGCCGCCTGGCCTCTATCATCCAGTATCAATTCGATCGCCGGCTCGAACTCCAGCCAGTTTATCTTTCTGCCATGCATGTTTCTCTGGCGGATCTCGTCGCGTACGACCCGCATCTCCTCGAGTCCGGTATAGTCCCGACATGAATGCATCCGTCTCCTAGACGAACCGCCACCCGACAGCTCATGATATGAGGTGTCAGGCTCCTTGTCCCAGTTGACGCCCAGCGATTCCAGCCACCTGATCACGTCGGGGGAGTCCTTGGCCAGCGCCTCCACCAGTTCAGGGTCATTGACATAATGCCCTCCACCCATTATGTCCAGGTAGTGGATGGCAGGAGAGTCATTGGGTCTGTCGCATGACTGCGTACCCGCCTGAGCTCCTATGGTATTGGCGTCGCCCAGGCGCAGCTTTGACGATATCAGTACGCTGGCGCCGTTTTCCTCGGCCAGGAGCGCTGCCGATCCTCCGGCTCCGCCGCAGCCAACTACCAGAACGTCAACATCGTAATCAACCTCTTCCAGACGGACCTTGCCGGGATCAATGCGGCTGTTTCCTTCCAGCAGGTCAGCTATTTCCAGTGGCGTGCGGTCACCTTTGTTCGGTCCCACTTTCAGCTCACGAAATTGCTCTCCCTTGAAGTCGGGATGGAACTTGTTGACCAGCGCTTCTCTTTCCTCGGCGGGAATGCGGGTGAACGGCCCCTTCTCCAATCGCGCCGGTCTGCTTTCCGCCACCTTCCTCTTGCTCTCTTCCATGTAACCGGGGTATGGCATAGCGACTACCTCCTTCTGCGCACGAGGCCCAAGCCTCGCACCGTGCACGGTCTCATTGGGCAGGCTCTATCTCGCGCTTGGCATACAGATCTCGCAACTCGTCCGTAGACATCTTTTTCAGCTTCTCCAGTTCAGCGTCGAAGTTCCCTTCCTCTATTTCTCTCACCCTATCCAGGTTGTGCTGACTCTTGGGAGCAAGGTGGGCCCCTCTCAACCTTCGACCGGCAATGGCCACGACGTACGGCTGAAGCCCTTGAGGGCACCTGGCGGCACACAATCCGCACAGCAGGCAATCGAAGGATTTTTCGTATACTTTCTCGTAGTCGCCCCTAATGGCGGCGGACATAATCTCCATCACTTCCAGGTCTTGAGGGCAGCTCTTGGTGCAGTTGTTGCAGCCAAAACAGGTGAGGGTATCAGGATAGAGCTGCACCAGCTTGTTTTCACCGGCTTCTGGCTTAAGATCCTGCACGTTGTAGAGAGCTTCAGCAGTGGGGAAGAAAGGTATCTGAGTCAGGTACATGTCCTGCTCTATGGCCTTCTGACAGGCAAGGGCATATCTCAGTTGAGAGTCATTCCTGAAGCAGTATACGGTGGCGCAGGCACCGCAGAATCCAGAGCGGCAGCCGACGCCCCGGATGAGGTTGTAGCCGCAATACTCCAGCGCAGCCTGGATGGTAAGTCCCTCGGGGACCTGAAAACGCTTGCCCATTACGTATATGTCAAGCAGTTGGACTTTCTCGGCGACTTCAGCCATTTTTCACCTCCGTCTACAGGGTCGCTTCCTCGTGGCGAGCGCACCAGCATTGCATGTTGACTGCTACTGGTAAGCTGGCGATGTGTGCGGGGAAGACCTCAGCATGGACTGCCAGGGCAGTGATCGTGCCCCCGTACCCCATGGCTCCAATGCCTAGACCGTTGACCCGCTTGAGGATATCTTGTTCCAGTTCGGCTATCTCGGGGTCCGCATTCAGTTCACCGACCCGGCGCAGCAGCGCTTTCTTGGCCAGCATCATGGTTCTGTCTGTAGTGCCACCTATGCCGATGCCGACGATGACGGGAGGGCAGGGGTTACTGCCGGACTCCTCAACACGATTCACCACGAAGTCTATGATCCCCTGGCGGCCTTGCGATGGAGATAGCACCGTCAGGCGAGACATGTTCTCACTGCCCCCGCCTTTGGGCAGGACGTTAATCCTGAGCTTGTCCCCGGGGACTATGTCGGTGTAGATGACGGCGGGCGTGTTGTCCTTAGTGTTTGTCCTGGCAGAGAAGGGGCGGCTGACCATGGATTTGCGCAAATAGCCCCCGGCATAACCCTGGCGGACTCCCTCGTTCACCGCTGTGTAGAGGTCGCCGCCTGCTATGTGGACCTCCTGGCCCAACTCCAGCATTACTACTGCGACTCCGGTATCCTGACACAGAGGAATCTTCTCCCTGCCTGCTATCTCTACGTTTTCCAGCAGTCTGTCATATACGTCGCGGCACACCGGTGACTCTTCTTCCCGTCTGGCTTTCTGGAGAGCGGCGAGTGCGTCCGCGGGGAGATAGTGGCAGGAGTGCTCAAACAGACGGGCTACGGTTTCGGTGACGTGACCGACTTCGATCTCTCTCATGGGCTGGATACACCTCCTTAGCCTTAGGTTACTGCGGGAGCAATGCTCCCTGCCTTCACCAGGGCATCGTGCGCTGCCTTGGAGCTGTTTATCATGAGCTCGGCTTTCTTGCGGAGCTCAGCACGGCTGATTTGTATTGAGGCGATTCCCTGTTCCTGAGCTTTCATTCCCACGTCTACTGCCTCGCGGATGAAAGCTTCAGGCTCTCCCATCGTTGGGGCAATATAGTCATCGCTTATGCCCTGCTCTTCGGCGTATCTGGCCAGCGATTCGGCGGCAGCGATGCACATTTCGTCGGTGATCGTCCTGGCTCCTACGTCAAGAACGCCGCGGAAAATGGCGGGAAAGCCCGTGGAGTTGTTTACCTGGTTGGGGAAATCGGACCTGCCGGTGCCGACGATCCTGGCTCCAGCCTCCTTTGCCTCCCACGGCCAGATCTCCGGGATGGGGTTGGCACACACGAAACAGATAGCATCTTTGGCCATCGCCCTGATGCTCTCCGGTGCGATGACTCCGGGTCCCGACTTGGAGTATGAGATGAGGACATCCGCACCTTTCAGCGCGTCAGATAGGTCACCGGTTCTTCCCTCGGCGTTGGTGGTCTGGCAGAACCGCCACTTGTCGGCGTACGTCTCCTTCTTTTCCTCCAGGTCTTTCCGTCCCGGATGGAGGATGCCCCTGCTATCGGCGATGATGGTGGTCTCAGGTTTGGCTCCGTAGGCGAAGAGCAGTCTGGCGGAGGCAACATTGGCTGCGCCGGAGCCGTTCAGGACAAACCTGGCCGCGCCTATCTTCTTGCCCACAATCTTCAGAGCGTTTATCAGGCCGGCCAGCATTACCGTAGCCGTTCCCTGTTGGTCGTCATGGAATATGGGGATTTCCGCCTCTGCTCTCAGCTTGTCCAGAACGTAGAAGCATTTGGGATTGGAGATATCCTCCAGATTTATGCCGGCGAACGATGGCTGCAGCCACTTGACCGCCTGAATGATGTCATCAGGGTCCTTGGTGCCCAGACAAATGGGCACAGCGTCTACCCCGCCAAGATACTTGAACAGCAGGCATTTTCCTTCCATGACGGGGTAGCCCGCCTTGGGGCCAATGTCGCCAAGGCCGAGCACCCTGGTGCCGTCGGTGACCACAGCTATGGTGTTCCCCCTGTTGGTGAGATCGTGAAACCTCGACTCGTCGGCCTCGATTGCCCGGCAGGCCGCGGCAACCCCGGGGGTATAGTAGATGGCGAAATCCTGGAAACTACGGACCTGGCACTTGAGCATCGTCTGCATCTTGCCATGGTAGAACCCGTGCAGGTTCATGGCGTCTTCCGCTGGTTTCTTCGCCTTGGCCAGAAGCTCCTCTTTGGTTACCTTCTGTGACATCGCTGCCTCCTTCTTGCTGTTGCTTCGTTGGCGCATATTATACTCCAGTCCCGCTCGACTTTTCCAAGGTTCTGGATCCCTGCTGGCGAATTTGAGTTGGCCTGGGGGTCTGCTATACTACACTCTTGACTTGAACCTGGAGCTGATTACCCTTGACGGACCTGTGGCAGTTGGCAAGTCTAGCGTTGGCTCTCTGCTGGCCAGGAGACTCGGCTTCTGCTTTTTCGATACCGGGCTTATCTATCGGGCCTTCACCTGGAGAGTGATCCAGTCAGGTCTCTCTTCGGAGGATGAAAGCGGCCTCTCTCGCCTGGCTGGAGTGACGAAGTTTGAATTCGTGGCGGGTCAAGAGGAGCGCCTCTCCGTTCTTATTGACGGCAAGGATGTCTCTTCAAAGCTGACTCGCTCCGAGGTAGAAGAGGACGTCGCTCTGGTATCGAAGGTGGCTGAAGTGCGGGAGAAGATGGTCTCCGAGCAGCGCAGAGTCGCCCGGAGGGGGAAGCTGGTGATGGCCGGCAGGGACATAGGCACAGTGGTTCTGCCCTGGGCTGACTTGAAGATCTTCATGGTGGCCTCCGTTGAGGCGAGGGCCATGCGCCGATACAGGGAATTGCTTGAGCGCGGCAGGAAACCAGACTATGAAGTCGTCCTCACTGAACTGAAACGCCGGGACGACAACGATATGCACAGAGCTATCTCGCCGCTCAAAGCCGCCGTGGACGCCGTAGTCATTGACACAGAGGAACTGAGCCTGGAGCAGGTGGTGGATAGAATATATGATTTGGCCATTGGGTTTAGTAACGAGGATTCTGCGCCTGCGGACTAGAATGACTCCTCCGGGCTGATGAATCGATGACCCGGTCCCAAAAGGTCGTCTTAGCTATTCTCAGATTCCTCCACGGGATCTTGCTCTCCTGGGAAATTCGGGGGCGGGAGAATGTGCCCCCGGTTGGTCCGCTTATCGTGGTCGCCAATCATGTTCACTTGGTTGACCCTGTGCTGCTGGGATGCACCTTTCCCCGGTGGATTACGTACATGGCGAAGCAGGAGCTTTTCCGCTATCCCTTTGTCGGTCCTCTTCTACGGTGGGCGCAAGCCTTCTCAATACCGCGCCGAGGGACAATCAGGGACAAGCGGGAGGCATTGGCACAGGCCAGGAACATATTGAGCCAAGGACTGGCCCTGGGTATGTTCCCTGAGGGCAAGAGGAACCGCGACGGCAAGCTGCTGCCAGGCAAGCCTGGAGCCGCCGTGCTTGCCTCACAAATGAGCGCCCCTGTCCTGCCTGTGGCCATCACAGGCACAGAGAAGCTCACCGGGATAAGATGGCTATGGAGGCGGCCTCTCATAGTCATCACCATTGGCCAATCTTTTGCACTCCCGGCCGTCGACGGCAGGCTGAGCCGGTCGCAGAGTAGAGCGCTGACCGACGTGCTGATGAGAAGAATCGCCGCCTTGCTGCCTGAGGAGTACCGGGGAGCATATGGAGATTGAGAAGGCCAGGGAACTGGGCTTGTGCTTCGGGGTGAGGAGAGCGGTCAAGATGCTGAAAAAGGCCGCCATCCAGTACGGGAGGGTGGAGACGCTTGGCCCGGTGGCGCACAACCAGCGGCTGGTGCAGCAGCTGGCCGAAGTGGGGGTCACGCCAGTAGATGAGATGGATAAGGCCACGGGTGGGATACTGGCTATTTCCGCACACGGCGTAGCCCCGGCTGTGCTGGCTGACGTCGAGGCCAGGAGTGTTCATGTCATCGACACTACGTGCCCCATAGTCCGCAGGGCGCAGAACACCGCCAGGGAGCTGGCTGAGGCTGGCTACTATGTCATCGTTTTCGGAGAGGCGGAACACTCCGAAGTCAAAGGGCTGATGGGTTGGGCCGGGGGCAGGGCTGTGGCGGCCCTTGATGCGGCCCAGATTGACATATCCTTGCTGCTATTGGGAGGAGAAGGCTTGGCCTCAGGCAGGGCGGGAGAGAAGAAGCACCCGGGGTATCGCGTGGGCATCATATCCCAGACGACACAGACTTGGCCTGCTTTCGTTGAGTTTGTCGGCAAGCTTATGTGTGCCGTTCCCTCTGTGACCGCCGCCGGGGTTGCCGCAGACGAGAGGAGTGGGGGAGAGAGGGGTGAGGACGGCGATCTTGATGAACTGCGCATCGTCAATACTCTCTGCCAGACGACGCGAAGACGGCAGGAAGCGGCCCTGGAACTGGCCACGAGAAGCCAGCTCATGATAGTGATAGGAGGACGTAACAGCGCCAACACCAAGCGCCTGGCTGAGCTTTGTTCTCCTGTAGTGGAAACCCATCTTGTGGAAGGGGCAGGCGAAGTGGAGAGCTGCTGGCTTGCAGGGAAACGCCATGTGGGGGTCACTGCCGGAGCGTCCACGCCCGATGAGGTGGTAGCAGAGCTAGTGAGCAAACTGGAATCACTGTAACCAGGTTCCCCATCCGGCCCCTTTGGTCGTCCGGCTTCCCAGCTCTATCCTTTCCCCGCCAGAGTCCTGATCATGGCGTATCTGGCATTCACCTTTTCCTGAATCTGTTCCAGGTCCTGGGTTGTAAGGTGGGCGTACTTGCGTGACAGCTCGGTATACTCATGGATGGGCCTGGGGTCGGTGATCTCTTGCGTGAAGCGCACCTTTCCCTTTTCGGCTTCCCAGAGGGGAAAGTAGTTCGTTTCCACAGCCGCATTGCACACATCGAGGCCTCCATCCACAGGGATCCCCCAGCCGGTCACGCAGGGCGTGAACAGGTGTATGTACGACAGCCCTTTTGTAACGTTCATCGCCTTGATGAGCTTCTTGGCATAGTCGCGGGGATAGGCGATTGTCGCCGTCGCGACGTAAGGAACATCGTGGAGGAGCATCAACAGGGGCATGTACTTGCTGTTCTGCTCCTTCCCATGTCGCCTGCTGCCCACAGGAGAGGTAGTCGTGCGGGCCAGCAGAGGCGTACTGCTACTTCTCTGGACGCCGGTGTTCATGTAGCCCTCGTTGTCGTAGCAGATGTAGACCAAGTTCTCCTGCCGTTCAGCAGCTCCCGAGAGCGGCTGAAAGCCTATATCCACGGTGGCGCCGTCACCGACAAAGGCCACGGTCTTGGTACTCTTTCCTGCGTGCTGGTAGTACCTTTTCGCTCCGGTCATAAGTGAGGCCACATTGGTCAGTAGGGCAGGGAACTGAGCCAGTCTGACCTGAGAATGGCTTCCCAATCCAAGCGTGAATGTCACTGCACAGCCGGGCGCAGTAAAGAGCAGAACATCCTTTCCCAGAACTCTCAGGGTGAACCTCAATGACAGCTCGACCAGACAGCCTATGCAGGCGCTTGTCCCTGGAGACAGGGGGTCTTCTTTCCCGAGATCTTTCAGGGCCGGGACTTCTTTGACCAAGTTGTGCATCGTGTTCCTCCTGCCTCACTCCAGGTCCAGGAAAGTCACCTCTTCATACTGCCTTCCTTGAGCTGCTGAGTGAACAGTGTCTATGATTCCTCCGATATGCTGTAGCGTTATGTCGGCGCCAGCCAGCCCACCGATGAAGTTCAGCAACAGTGGCTGAGGCTCCATCCCGTTCAGGGCAGCCTTCAGTTCCACCATCAGGTGGCCGCAGTTCCAGCCAAAACAAACATTTCTGTCTATTACGCCTATGGCCTTCTTGGCCTGGAGCGCGCCGAGTAGCTTCTCCCTTGGAAATGGACGGAACATCCTGGTCTTGACCAGTCCCACCTTCAGGCCCTCGTCCCGTTTTCGGTCGATCATGACCCGGGCTGTGCCGGTGCAGCTTCCCATGGTCACTAGGACTATGTCGGCGTCGCCGCACCGGTATTCTTCAATCTGGCCGCCGTAGCCCCTGCCGAAGGCCTGCTGGAATTCGGCGTCTATTTGCTCCAGCTTCTCCTTGGAACGCTGCAGAGCAGCTAGGTGCTTGTAACGGTATTCCGGCACCAGGGGATCTCCGAAGGGCGCGATGGTCATCCGTGTTTGGGGGTCCAGCTTGGGACTCATCTCCCGACGCGGCAGGAACTCATCCACCGCTTTCTGCGGGGGAATATCGACCGCCTCTGAGAAATAGGAGAGGTAGTAGCCGTCGTAGGATACGGTGACTGGAACCATCACCTGAGGGTCTTCAGCCAACCTGTAGGCCACGATTATGGTGTCCAGGATTTCCTGGCAGGATTCCGCGTGGAGTTGGATCCATCCGGTGTCCTTGACCAGCATGATGTCCTGTTCCGAACTGGCGACGGTGGTGGGGCTCATGGCCTCCCGGTTGACGTTCACCATGACGATGGGAAGCCTCTGCAGCGCGGCGAAGATGTAGGGCTCAAACATGAAGAACAACCCCTGAGCGGAAGTGGCACTGAACGCACGACCTCCGACCGAAGTGGCGCCGATCAGAACGCTCATAGCCGAATGCTCACCCTCGACCTCAACCATCTCGGCACCCAATGAGCCGTCGGCCTGAAAGCGGTAAAGGGTTTCAATCAGCTCCGTTTGAGGGGTGATGGGATAGGCACAGATGACATCCGGCTTGCACAACCGGACAGCGTATGCCGCAGCGGCGTTTCCGGTCAGGATCCTGCGCTCGTGCTGACGCTCCGACCCGGTATCCATCTTATGCCTCCCTCTCCATGGCGATGGCCCCCACGGGGCATATTCTGGCGCAGATGCCACACCCTTTGCAGAAGTCCAGGTCTGCGGCGAACTGATCACTGATTTCCTTCATACAACCTGTAGGGCAGAAGAGGCAACAGGCGGCGCACTTGATGCATTTGCTCCCGTCGATTACCGGTCGCTGGTATCTCCACTCACCTGTGTTGAGGACGTGCAACTCTGCTGAACTTGACCAGGGGGCATCATATTCGCTGCGGAATTTCATGCTGGCTCCTTTACAACCTTAGCGCTGTGCTCTCCTCGTAGCCTCTCTGCACGCATCTCTTGTTCTTATCCAGCAGGGGGCCGTCGAAGTATTCGCCCAGGCTGGACAGTAGGGAGTCGAGTTCCAGCCAGCCGGTGGCCCGAACGAAAGCGCCGAGCATGCAGGTGTTGGTGATTGGCGTTCCGATCTCTTTAAGACCTATGTCCGTGGCATCGACGGTGATAACGGCCACCAGGTTCTCGTGCCAACGGTCGCTCACCGGTGTAGCTGCGTTCAGAACGAGGGTACCGTTGGGCCTTATGCCGTCGAATATGTCGACGGAGCGAATGAGCCGGGGATCCGCCACTATGAGACAGTCAGGCTCATATACCTGTGTCTTCTCCCTGATCGGCTTCTCATCGAAGCGCCCGAAAGCTACTACGGGTGCCCCTCTTCTTTCGAAACCGAACTTGGGAAAGGCCATGCCGTACTTCCCTTCTCTGACAAAGGCGCTGGCCAGTATCCGGGCCGCCACGACCACTCCCTGGCCGCCTCTGCCGTGCAACCGTATCTCCTTCATTCGCTGCCTCCTTATGAAGGAGGGGGCACTTCCTTCAAACAGGACTATAGCATGTTGAGGAGGGAGTATGTAGTCCTTGTGACGGACGACCGTCGGTTTGCCGTTGCCAGGCGCCGGCGCCGGCTCAATCGGCTGTGGAGGTGGGATGGGGGAGCAATCTAGCCGAGCTGGTCATACAACTTCCTGCCGCCGAGGAGGTGGAGGTGAAGATGGCCTATCACCTGTCCCCCTTCGGCGCCGCAGTTTATCACCAGCCGATAGCCCCTCTCCGCGATCCTTTCTTTCTCTGCAAGCCTTGTGGCCAGAATAATCAGGCGCCCCATGAGTTCCTGTTGCTGGTCGGCAAGCTGTGCCAGCGAGGAGACGTGCTTCCTGGGTATGACAAGAATGTGTGTGGGCGCCAGTGGGTTGATGTCCCTGAATGCCAGGAACTCCTCATCCTGGTAAACGATGTCGCTGGGTATCTCGCCGGCAGCGATGCGGCAGAAGAGGCATTCCTCAGACATGCTCAGCCTCAGAACACGGCCGGTTCATCCAACCCTTTCGCACTCGTACTCTCCGGTGATGAACTCGTACGTGGTGCCATTCTGGACGGTTACCTTGTCTTCCGTCAGGGTTATGGTGGAATGCCCCACGGTGACATCGGTGTACAGGTCATCAAACCATTCCCATCCCTTGGGCCAGTTCCCTGGCTGCGCCGGCCCCGACTTGCCGTCAATAACACCGTCACCGTTTCCGTCAATGAGGTTCACTGAATTCACCAGTTCGCCGGACCGATAGTACTCGACTCGTGTGAGGAAGCCTCCCACGTTCACCTGCTCAACGCCAATGTGGATGCTCTGGGTATATGTCTGCTCGCTGCACCCGGGCAAGACAACCAGCACCAGCATCACCAGCACAACCAACGCCGCCGGAACGTGCGGTCTTGCTCTCCACATCGTCATTCCCGTCATGTCAGGCCTTCCTTTCGCCGATGGCATTGGGTACAGTGGCGGCTCCCCTGATATCGGCGCTTGGCCTTCTCCGTCTGGCGCGACGTCTGCCTGTCCATAGATCTCCGAAGAAGGCGCGGTTCAGTACATGCCGGTCGTCGGCCACATCCAGTAGATCCTTCGATACACCGCTCTCGAAGTAGGCCACTTCGACATGTTTGCCCATGTTCTTCACCGCTTGGAGCGCGTAGGCGAAATCAGCGTCGCCACTGACTATTACCGCCACGTCGTAGAAATCGTGCCAGGCGAAATACAGCAGGTCCGTGGCCAGCATAACATCTATGCCCTTCTCCACCGGGGTACCCCCTGCTGGCTTGGTGCCGCCCAGGCGCATCTCCAGATACGGGGTCAAACGCAGGATGTTGAGGAATTCCTGCTGTTCCCGGTAGCCCTCGGGCCAGCGGGCTGCGTCCTGCAGTACGTTGTAGTAGTATGTTCGAAATAGCTGCCTCTGGCCGCAAAGCTTGCTGGCGAACTCGGCGAAGTTGATGTCATGGCGTCTGAAATTGCCTTCCAGGGCATGATACAGATTACTCCCGTCTATGAAGATAGCCACTCTATCTCCCATGGCTCCTCCTTTGGGATTTGCCCACTGCTTCTGGCAATGCTAGCATTTCTCCCGTCACTCATTATACAGTGAGAAGTCTGCCTATTTCACTATATTTGGACAAACGTACTGGAATACTTCAAGCCAACAGGTCAGGTCTCTCTCAGCGTTGGGTCTGAGCCATTGCCTTTGGCATCGCGGGGTACTATAGTTCGACTACGAACTGAAGGAAGATGTCATGGGGTTCAAGGTAGTACTGCCTCTTGAGGTAGGTGGAGAGTCAGAGAAGTATCCCCGCAGGTTCAGCGACCTGGGGGCTGAGTTCGTGGAGCGGCACTGCGCAAGCGATGGCGAATTCATCTCCTTCGCCAGGGACGCCGATGCCATCATTACCGTGGGCAGCATCCGGCCGGTACCTCGCCAGGTCATCGAGAACCTGGATAGATGCCGCCTTATCAGCAACACTCAGATAGGCTATGATAGCATAGACGTCGAGGCGGCTACGGAGCGGGGTATCCTGGTGACCAATGTGCCCGACTATTGCATTGAAGAGGTATCTGACCACGCCATGGCCTTGCTCTTGGCCTGCAGCCGCAGGATAGTCCAGCTGAATCAGGCGGCCAAGCAAGGGCAATGGGGCCTATCGGCCGACGGCGTGGAGATACAGACCCGGATCTGGCCGGGGCTGTCGCGCCTGGCCGGCCAGACTCTGGGCATGGTGGGCTTCGGAAGGGTGGGGAGGGCGGTGGTGCCCAAGGCCCAAGGCTTCCAGTTGCAGGTGCTCGCCTACGACCCTTATGTGCCTCGGGAGCTGCCGGCGCAACTGGGGGTGGAAATGGTGGACTGGAAACGTTTGCTCAGAGAGTCCGACTTCGTCTCCATTCATGCCGCGCTGACCCCGGAGACCAGG
>DAOUEN010000066.1:0-11213 GCA_034430415.1 Dehalococcoidia bacterium | reverse complement strand
GGAGGCGCTGCCCGCCTGGGCCACGAAGTCATAGACGGTAGTGTCGGCGGCAAATACGGTATGGCTGTTGCTGGACGGGGGGAAACCTGAGAGCAGGATGGCCGGGACCAGAAGAACTGACAGAGCAAGGGAAAGGCGCCTTCGCCACCCCGCTTCCCACCAGGCCAAGGAGTCCAGTCTGAACACTCTCACCCCTCTCTCAGACTCGCGGTGCTGGTTTCATCGTAGCACCAGAAGTGGACCTGGTCAATAGGTGCCGGGCGAGGCGGCGTAGAAGCGGTGCCTTCAGCGTATCCTATGCTCCCACAGGCGTTTTCTCGAACCTTCCAGAGTACTCTGACTTGGTCTGCCTGTGCTCTGCTTCCTTCAAGCCTGCGCTCGACATAAGAGCCCGTATCTCGTCTGCGGGCATGCCGTGGGACGTCTTGATGGGTTCCCTGATGAAGAGCCTGCCGCCTGCCTTCAGCTTCCGGGACAACACGTCCACGGTACCCTGTCTCTGTGCCGGAGCTATGTCGTGAATGACGTGAAACACGGAGACGACATCGAAGGAGGAATCGGCTATGTCCAGCTCCCGTATGTCTCCCGCCCGGCACTCCACGTTGGGGTACTTCTTCAGCCTTTTCCTGGCCCTCTCAATCCAGTAGGCCGACACGTCGACGCAGGACAGGTGCCCGTTCCTGCTGAGGAGCCTGGCCAGGCACGCTGAGCCGGCTCCGCCTCCGCAACCGAAGTCGAGCACCCGCTCGTCTCCCTTCAGCCCGAAGGTCTTCATATAGGGGCCGTACAGCAACGGGCTTCCCAGAAGCCCCTTGAGCACGTCTTCCAGGACGAACAGGGAGGAAGGATGCTCGAAGTCCACCTGCTTGAACTCGTAGTCGCTCATGGTCACGTTGCTCCTTTATGCGGCGGTACAAGCGGCTATGGTAGCTCAGAGCGCCGCCGTATGCAACCCCGCGGGCCTCTTCATACGGGCGCAGTGGACTCTTCCCTGCTGGAGTGTTACCATATGTGCGCCGCGCGGCGCCGCACTCATGGCAACAAAGAACCGGGTTCAGATATATAAGGGGTGGTGTAAGAAGTGCGGTATCTGTGTTGCGTTCTGCCCTCCTGAAGTTCTCGACATCGGTCCTGACGGCTATCCCTTCGTGTCCAAGCCTGACCAGTGCACCGGCTGCGGCTGGTGTGAGATACGCTGTCCCGACTTCGCCATAGTGGTAGACAAGGATGAGAAGACGCCAGAGGAATGAGCGGCTGCTCCTGCAGGGGAGCGAGGCCTGCGTACGAGGGGCTATCGCCGCCGGCTGCCGCTTCTATGCAGGCTATCCCATAACTCCGGCCACCGAGATCATGGAATTGATGTCTTGGCGGCTCCCCGAAGTGGGAGGGGTCTTCATCCAGATGGAAGACGAGATTGCCAGCCTGGGGGCCGTCATCGGGGCCTCCCTCGGGGGGCTCAAGGCGATGACCGCCACCAGCGGGCCGGGCTTCTCCCTGATGCAGGAGCATATAAGCTTTGCCGCCATGGCGGAGGTCCCCTGCGTGATAGTCGACGTCATGCGGGGTGGTCCCAGCACCGGCCTGCCGACCCTCCCGTCCCAGGGTGATGTGATGCAGGCGCGCTGGGGAGCACACGGCGACCATCCCGTTATCGTACTCGCCCCCTCGTCGGCGTACGAGTTCTTCGACCTCACCGTCAAGGCGTTCAACCTGTCGGAGCGCTACCGCATCCCCGTCATCGTGCTGGCCGACGAGACGGTGTCGCACACCAGGGAGAGCGTCGTCCTGCCCCATGACGATGAGCTTGAAGTTGAGGACAGGCCGAAGCCCACCGTTCCTCCGGAGTGGTACTCCCCGTACCGCGACCCCGGCAGCGGCGTCCCTCCGATGCCGGCTTTCGGCGAAGGCTACCGCTACCACGTCACCGGGCTGGCCCACGACATCAACGGCTATCCCACAACGCGCAGCGACGAGACGGGAGAGCTGATGTTGCGCCTGTTCAACAAGGTCTCCAAGGACTTCCACCTGCTGCAGTGGTTCGACTCGTATTTTGAAGAGGATGCCCGCGTCACGGTGATCGCCTACGGCTCGGTGGCCAGGTCGGCGCTGCGCGCCGTCAGGATGGCGCGAGAGAGGGGGCTGCCGGTGGGACTGCTGAAGCTCAAGGTATTGTGGCCCTTCATGCGCCGGACGGTGGTGGGGTTCCTGGGCGCATCGGATAAGGTGCTGGTGCCGGAGATGAACATGGGGCAGCTCTCCCGCGAGGTGAAAAGGGTGAACGAGGGCAGGTGCCAGGTGTCCACTCTAAACAAGGTGGACGGCCGGATGATTAGCCCCGCAGAGATTCTGACCAGACTGGAGGAGATGTGCCGGTAAGGGGGAGTTCCCACATCATTCACCGCTATCTGCGCTCCTCGAAGCGCTTTCCCCATGTGTGGTGCCCGGGCTGCGGCATCGGCATCCTACTCGGTGCCCTGGTCAGGGCCATCGACCGCAACGGCTACAGCAAGGACGAGATAGTGCTGATATCGGGCATAGGGTGTTCGGGAAGGCTTCCCACCTACCTTGACTTCAACACGTTGCATACCACCCATGGCAGGGCGGTGACCTTCGCCACCGGCATCAAGCTGGCCAAGCCCTCTCTGAAGGTGATAGTGGTGATGGGGGATGGGGATGCCGCCTCCATCGGAGGCAACCACCTCATCCACGCCGCCAGGAGGAATATCGACATTACGGCGATAGTCGTCAACAACCAGATATACGGAATGACCGGCGGGCAGGCGTCTCCCACCACCCCTCTGGGGTTAAAGACCAGCTCCTCCCCCTACGGCCACCTGGAGAGCCCGTTCGACATATCGAAGCTGGTGGAGGCGGCGGGGGCGGCGTTCGTGGCGCGGTCAACGGTGTACCACGCCCGGCTGCTCGACCGTATTATCAGCCAGGCTCTCCATAAGCAGGGCTTCTCGGTGGTCGAGGTCATGGCGCCCTGCGTCACCCACTTCGGGAAGTTCACCCATATGGCTTCTGCCGTGGAGATGATGAAGTGGCAGAAGGACAATGCCGTACCGGTGGGAAAGGCCGGACAGCTCTCGGAGGACGAGCTCGGAGGGAAGATTGTCACCGGGGTGCTGGTGGACAGGGACAAGCCCACCTTCCATGTAGAGCACGAGAAGATATCCAGGCAGGTGATGTAAGGGGCGATGCGCTATGAGATAAGATTTGCCGGCTCCGGGGGCCAGGGCATCGTGGTGGCCGGCCTCATCCTGGCTCGGGCGGGAATGTCCGGGGGATATCACGTTGTCCATTCCCAGAACTACGGCCCTGAGACCAGGGGAGGGAACTCGGTATCGGAGGTTATGTTCAGCGACGCCGAGATAGACTACCCCAGGGCCGTGGCCCTGGATATGCTGGTGGCCCTGAGCCAGCGGGCCTGCGACGAGAACCTTGGCGACATGAAGGCGGACGGCATCGCCATAGTGGACTCCGATATGGTGAGGAAGGTGCTCTGGGGCAGGGTGGTGAGGACGCCGCTGCAGCGCAAGGCGGTGGCTGGCTTCGGGGACCAGAGGTTTGCCAACGTGATAGCCCTCGGGGTGCTGGTATCGTTCTGCCCCTGGATTTCGCTTCGCCATCTCAGGCAGGCCGTGAGGGAGGCATTCCCCACCGAGTTGCTCGGGCCGAACCTCCTGGCCTTCCAGGAAGGCCTCCGCAGCGGGCGGCGCCTGAGGAAGAGCATCGCCTTCGAAGAGATGGAAGGCGCCACAGAGGTCTAGCAGGGCGCCTGCCCGGGAATCGGCCGGGCGTCACGCCACGGTGACGGCCTGGCCCAGACTCTCTCCCCTTATCTCGGGCTTATAGTACGAGTAGGCCTTCGAGGTGACGCCCTTGGCCTTGACCGGGTACAGGGCCTGCGCTTTGAAGCTCAGCGATATGCGGTCCCCGGCGAGCATGTTCTCGATGTAGAAGATGACCTTCCTGCCGGCGACCTCGTAGCGCTTCAGCCTCTCGTCCTTCTCTATCGCTTCGGCGATGGTCTCCGACACCGGAGCAAAGCCCGTGGGCACCGAGATATCCAGGACTATCATTCCGGCCTCTATCGGCATCGGCGGGTTGAAGGTGAGCTCGGCCGACACGGTGATAAGGTCGTTCACCTCGACCTCGGTAGTGTCGTAGTCAACGCTCACCTGGAGGATGTCCTCCTCTCTCTGCTCCGCATCGGGCAGGTTGAAGCGCCTGACCACCTGGGCGATGGCCTCGCCCTTTCCTGCGGCCTCGACGGTGAACTCCGCGTTCACCAGCAGCTCGACCACCTGGAGGACGTCGAAGTTCTCCTCGGTGATTGTGAGCTTCTTTTCGTCGCCGTCGATGTTCACCGTTATCTTCAGGTCCACGTCGGCCCTGGCGCCTGAGGAGTACTCCACCAGCGCCTGGAGGGCTACCACGGTATCCTGGGTTGAGCCGAAGCCGCCGTAGGCGTTCCGCCTCGACACCAGCCACTTGGCCGCCCTGGAGGCGCTGAAGGCGTCGCCGTGCTGTATCAGGGCCAGGGTGGCATAGGCGGTGTTCTCGATGGCGGCGCTCCCGTTGGGGATGCGGCCCATCCTCTCCTCTTCCTCCGTCGGCACGACGTCGGGTTCGCCCCCCCAGTGCAGCCCGTCCTCGTCCTCCTGGGCCAGGTCCATCAGCGTCCGGTAAGCGTCATCGCACTTGGCGCTGTTACCTAGCTCCAGGGCATAGGCGGTGATGGCCACGGTGTAGGGGTCGTCCATACCGCGCAGTTGGTCTTCCAGGTAGTCGATGGCCCTGGCGGAAGAACTCTTCTCGCCCGCCTCCATCAGTGCAATGGCGGCAAAGGCGGTGAGGGCGTCTTTGCCCTTGAGGCCGCCCAGCATCTCCTGGTGGTGGATGAATCCCACCGGGTCGAAGGAGCCGTCGCTGTTCTGGTGCGCCGTGATCCAGTCCCTGGCGGCGTCCAGCACGCTGTCATCGATGTAGATGATGTCCTGTCCTTCGGAGAAAGCCTTGAGGACGAAGGCGGTGAGCCACAGGCTCCCCTCCTGGTCGCTCTGCCCGAAGGCCGAGAAGCTGCCGTCGCTGCGGCGGTAGGTAAGCTGCCGCTGATAGCCGGTGATCATCAGCTTCTCCGCCTTGGCCATTATCTCCGGCTTGAGCTGTCCGCTCTCCTCCAGGTAGCGGGTGATATACACGTCGGGGGCGAACATCATCATGTTCTGCTCCCCGCAGCCGAAGGGCATCTGGATGAGCTCCTCCAGGCCCTCCATGGTCTGCGTTAGGAAGCTGGAGGTCAGCGCCAGGTACGCCCTGCCCGAGTCCTCGACGGCGAAGGGCGGTATGAAGGTGTCGAGCATCTCTTGGTCTCCGGCCGACAGTACCAGGTTGGCCACCGTTTCCCTGGCCACCCCCTCGGGCTCGATTATCATCGACTTGCTCATGGCGTCGGCGGCCTGCTGGCCCCGCGCCGATATCTCTATCTGATTGATTCCCAGCCCGGTCGGCCGGATCATGAACTCGGCCTCGCCCAGGTTGTTGGCCTCTATCTCCACCGTCGTGTCGGGGTCATCCAGCAGGTCGAACCAGTCCGCCTCCTTAATCTCCACCAGGATACTCTGGGGCTGGTCCAGGTAGTTGTAGATGGCCACCTTGACGGGGAATTCCTCGCCTCTGATGGCCGAGTAGGGCAGGTCCACCTTGAGGAAGAAGGGCTGAAAGGCCCTCAACTCGTCCTCGGCTATGCCCAGGCCCTTCTCCCTGGATATGGCCAGGGCCCGGAGCATCCAGGTGGTGATGGTGTCGGGCACGGTCACCTCAAGGGAGGCCTTGCCGTTGGCCCCGGTTATCAGCTCCTCCCAGATCCAGGTCTCGGGGAAGTACTGGCGTACCCTCTCCACCTCCACCAGGCCTTCCTCGCCCGCCGCCTCATCCGTGGCGGGAGCCGCCGGCGGAGCGGCCTCCTCCGCCATCTCGGCCTCCGGCATCATCTTTCCGGCGCCGCGGAGGAACTGCATCAGCCCTTCCCAGAACCCTTCCTGGCCCTCGAACTCGTACTCCTTGCCCTGCGGTACGGAGTTGTTGCTGAGCACGATCACGCCGGCATCCTCGAAGACCTCCATGGGCCCCTTGGTGGTGATGGAGGGATAGAGGCTGACCTCGTGAAGCTCTACCTGCGGCTCCATGTAGAGCCTCTCCAGTTCGGCAAAGACCTGCTGCAGGTTCAACCGGTTCTCGGCCAGTATGAACACCGACTTGTCCACGGCGGCCAGGCCGACCTTGGCCTTCCCTTCGGCGTTAATGTATATGTCAAGCTGATCGCCGGGTCCGGCCTCTTCCTGGCTGAACTCCACCTCCACTGCGTGTGGATATTCGCCCTCAGCCTTGAAGGGTATGTAGTCGGCCGCCACCTCGCTAGTGGGCAGGATTTGATATACCAGCAGCTTTGACGCGGGCGCCATCAGCGGCGTGGTCTCGAAGGAGATGTCGCGGTCTCTGGTGTAGTCGGAGAACACTATCTTGTCGCGCGACACCACCTCGTAGTAGAAATTGGCTGCCTCCCTGGTGGAATAGACTCGGAATTCGATGTCCTCTCCCACCTGCGGGACGCCCTCGCTCGTCTGCTCCACGTGGATGAAGTTACCCGAAGGGGAATAGGAGGCCTGCACCACTTTGGAGCTTTCCCTTCCCTCAGCGCGGGCTGAGATTGTGAGGGCGACGGCCTTCTGGGGAGGCTTTACCTCAACCATGCCTTTGCCCTTGCCGGTGCGGAGGTCTTCTTTGTGCGTCTCGATGTCCTTGAACTCCTCGTCCAGGTAGGTTATCTCCACCTCCACCTCCGCCTCTATCGGCTTGTTGTCGGGAGTCTCCGTGATTATCAGGAAGCTGAATGGCAGGCCTGGCTTGAACACCGCCCCCTCGGGGATTATCTGGACGTTCACCGGGGATTCGGTCACGGTGAGCAGGCGGTTGGTGGTCTCCTGGTAACCGGTCACGTCTTCCGTTACCGTGATGTCGAGCATGACGTTGCCCATGCCGCCGGCCTCAGGGACTCCGGCAACGTAGCCGGCAGGGGGAATCTCGAAGTCCGCCTCCCCGTCGATATCGTCGGAGAAGCTGGCGTACTCCTCCCACTCGCCGACGTAGCGCGAGGCCACGATCTCGAGCTCGCCGCGCACTGCCCTCCCGAAGCTGTATTCCGATGAGACGCTGCCCTTGATGGGCTCGTTGATAAGGAACCATTCTCGGGGAAGCTCCACCTTGACGTCATACTTGGGCAGCACGTATTTCTCCACCTTCACATCGAGCTGCGTCTTCCCCTTCTCGGTGATGGCGGTCAGCTTCCAGGTACCCAGGTTGGGTTCCGAGGAGATGGGCAGCTCCAGGCCGGCCATTCCGTATTCGTCGGTATCCACTTCGCTGCGGAATATCTTGATTCCCTTGGCATCGAGGACTTCGATGGTGACCGGCTGGCTCACCGGCCTCAGTTCGGAGTTCAGGGTGATGGCTCTCATATGGATGGTCTGGCCAGGCTTATAGATGGGCTTGTCGGTCTCCAGGAAGACGACCAGAGTCTTCTCCACGTGTACCGCAGCCCTCTCTTCGAAGCCGCTCCCCTTCACCAGGACCTCGTACTCGCCCTCCGGTACGTCGGGGATAGCGAGTTCCACGATTCCCTTGCCGTCGATGGTCTCTTTGCCGCTGGCGATCTCCTTTCCTCCCTGGAGCAGGGACACCTCAATCCTGTCCCGCGCCAGGTCGCCGCCGCTGGAAAGGCTCAGAGAGACTGCCTCGGTGCTGCTGCTGTGTAACACCCTGGGCACAACGGCCACGTAGCTTTCGGCAGGCTCGAGCGGCCGACAGCCCGGGGCGGCCGGGACTATAATAGCCAGGACAAGGAAGCATACCACCGCGGTAAACCACCTGCGTCTCATCGCTCCTCCTTGCATCTCTGCATCTATGGTAGCACACCCGCCCGTGCCGGGTTGTGCTACATATCTATTAACGTTTGCGGCGGGCTAAAGTAGTAGAGCCGGCCTGCTGAAGACGGAATGCTGTCCCGGGTGCTGCCGCGTGGTTTACGAAGCCGGCTTCCTGGATGCCTCTTTGCCCCCGCGGTAGAAGAAGGGCAGGAGGAACAGAGCTGCCAGCGAGGAGACGACCATGGCCACCCACATCACCGCCGCCACCTGGAGATGTATTCTCAGCGGCGACAGGAACATGACCGAGAGCCCGATGGCCAGGCCGAAGGCGTTGGCCAGGATGGGTTTGGAGACGGTGGAGAGGGCCAGGTCGACGGACTCTCCACTGCGGTGCCCCCGCTCCCGGAAGTAGTAGATTCCGGACACCAGGTGGATGGAGTAGTCCACCCCCACCCCGATGGAAATGGCACACATATTGGCGGTCACGATGTTCAGATTGAACTTGCTGAGGCTCAGCATCCCCATGATGGCGGCGACCGTGATGGCTATGGGGATGAGGGCCACCAGGGCGGCGCGCAGCTTTCTGATGGTTGCCAGCAGCATGATGAAGATGAGGGCAAAGGCCAGGCCGAGGCTGCGGACCTGGCTGCGCACCACCAGCTTGTTCATCTCGTCGAAGAGCACCGGCATCCCCGTTATCGCCCTGATGCCGGCGTGTCGGGCCACGAAGCTATCCAGCAGGCTGACATCCACGGCGTTAAGGTCTTCGGTCCGGATCACCATCCGTAGACCGTCGTCCGAGAACCAGGGCTCCAGGTCCTCGTCCTCCATCTGGCGCAGGATGCTGTCCACCACGGCGGGGCTCTCGGGGTAGTCGTCCTGACCGGTGGCCTTCTCGCCGAGGCTGGCAACGATATCGAAGAGGGAGACCGCGCTGCCTATCCCGGGCAGCCTCTCCAGCTCTCTCTCAGCATCCAGGATATCCTCCGCGTAGCGGTGGTCCCTGAGGGTGAGCAGGCCTCTGCTGGCGGCGATATCCCCGGTGAGGGGCAGGGCTCCGCCGAAGTCCTTCTCCACCCGGTCGAAGGTCTGGCTGATTTCCGAGTCCTCCTTGAAGAACATCAACTGGTTCGACACCACTTCGAGCCGGGGGATCTGGAGGGCGGATACCACCACTATGACCGCGAACGCCAGTATCACGGTGGCCCGGTGCCTGGATATCTCCAGGACGAGCCTGGCCAGGCCATCGGAGCTGGTCTGCCGCGGCGCCGCCGGCAGACTTACTCGTGAGAGCACTGCCGGCAGGAAGAACAGGGACAGCAGCCCGGCGTATCCCACCCCCAGGGAGACGAAGATGCCCATCTGGCGCATAAGGGCCACGTCCGACCATGTCAGGGAGGCGAAGCCGGCCATGGTGGTTATGGTGGTCAGGAACATCGGCATCCCCACCAGGCGCAGGGTCTCCACGGTGAGCTGGCGGCGGTCGGAGTAGCGGGAGAGGTTGTCTATGAAGTGGCTGACGTAGTGCAGCCCGTCGGCCGCGCCGATCACCACCACGAACACCGGGCTGAGCACGGTGAGCAGGTTCAACTCCTGCCCGCTCCAGAAGATGGTGCCCATGGTCCACAGCGCGCCCAGGCCGGCGGGGATCATGGCCAGAATGGCCAGCCTGCGGTGCTTGAGGACGGCGGAGAACACCAGCAGCACCAGGAGAATGGCACTGGGCGGAAGAATGAGCAGTATCTTCATCAGGTAGCCCCAGACGGTGCTCTTGATTACCTCGTTGCCGGCCAGGGAGAGGTTCAGGGCGGTCTGGCCTTCGGCCGCCTGTTGCAGGGACTTCAGCACCTCGGCGGCGGCGGCGTCCACTTCCAGGGTGACCACCAGCGATCCCCTGCTTTCGTCGGTGGAGAGAAGCTGCCTGGTGAGGACGTTGTCCTGGATGAAGTCCTCCAGGATGTCGCCGTGATAAGCGATGAACTTCTGGTCGACCTCGAAGGTCACGCCCTGCACCAGGATTTCGGACGGAACGAAGCTCTGCACCCGGGATACGCCGTCCATCCCCTCGATGTATTCCTGAAGCTGGAAGACATCCTGAAGATGCTGCTCGTCGAGAAGGGAGTCGTCCTGCTCAATCAGCACCACCACGGTCTCGCCCGTCCGGTACTCCTCGTTCAGCCTGTGGTATTCCTCCGCCCTGGGATTCCCCGAGGTGAAGAAGTTCAGGAAGTCGGTATCGAGATCGAAGCGGACGAAGGAGGCCAGGGCGGCGATATTGATGACGGCTACCAGGGCGATGATGAATCTGGACTTGCTGTAGGCGAAGTTGGCGATTCTCTCCATGGGCGTGTCTCGCCTGTATGTATCGCGGCCTGGTAAGTCTGTCCTTTCTCCAGTCGGGACGGTCGGACCGGAGCGCCACCGCAGTATAGGCTGTTGACCTGCCTTCGCTGTGAGTATAGCACATGGGAATCGGACGGAGTGCCAGGCCTACACCTTGCGCTGTCTTGTTCGATGGGAGCTAGTAGAACCTCCGAGAATCCTTGGGGAATCGCCGGGGGTATTGATTTGCAGGTTGGGCGGTAGTACAATGGCGCTTTTATCCTTGCCCTACGGGGCAGAGTTCGAGGTCCTCCGTCATGAAGAGTGAAGACAGTGACAGCTACTACGCACGGAGCAGACGGAAGCTGCTGAAGAGCTTCGACAAGAGGGCCGGGGCCGCCAGAAAGGTCCTGACGTCCCGCTACGGTGCCGGGCTGGCCGATACCATCCTCAGGGAGGCCCGTCAGGGATACGAAGCGCTCATTCCCCACCTGCCCCATGTCGGTGAGAGGAACCTCTTTCTGGGCAACCTCATCCAGTCTGCGGCAGCCCTGGCGCTGTATAGAGTGCTCAAGAGCTACGGAAAGACTGTGGAGGAGGCGGGAAAGATCCTCTATGACCTGGTCGAGGAGCACGTGCATCGTTACCCCAGGTTCCTGCTCCGCCGTATCGCCGGGCTGAGGTTCAGTGCCTACCGGCTGGAAAAACATGCCGCGGAGTCACAGGAACGCCGGCACCCCGGGAACTGGGTATTTACCTTTGTCGAAGATGGTGGGGAGGAGGGCCAGAAGGAGTTTGACTTCGGTCTGGACTTCACTGAGTGCGCCATATGCAAGTTCTTTCACGCCCAGGGCGCGGACGAGTTCACCCCGTATGTCTGTCTGGTCGATTTCCCCATGTGCCAGGCATGCAGCATGGGCATGGTGCGGACCATGACGCTCGCCGAGGGTCATGCGAAGT
>DAOUEN010000065.1:0-13738 GCA_034430415.1 Dehalococcoidia bacterium | reverse complement strand
CAGTTTGAACAGAGTCCGGAGATCTGAGAAGGACCTGGGTTATGTTTGTACGGATAGCAAGAGAACTCAGAAGGCACGCTCCCTTCACTGCCTTGGGCGCTCTGTCGGGCACCGCGATCATGGCTATGATAGCCTTCGGCGATGTTCCGTCTGGGGTTTCCCACGATGTCTTCTACATTCTGCATCCCATGCACGTCGTATTGAGCGCGCTGGCAACCACAGCCATGTACGTGAAGTACCGAAAGGCGAGGTTCTGGGCAGCCGTCTTGATTGGCTGGACCGGGTCAATTGGCATCGCCACCCTGAGCGATGCCATAATCCCTTATCTTAGTGGAGGCATACTGGGTGTTCCGATGGAATTCCACGTGCCATTCGTGGAGCACTGGTGGATAAATCTTCTGGCGCTTGCGGGTATTGCCGTAGGATATTGGAGGCACACGACCACGATACCACACTTCGGACACACGTTGCTGAGCACATGGGCCTCCTTGTTCTACTTCGCCGGCTTTGGCGTTGCCGATTGGATTCCCTTGCTTCCTGTGGTCTTCGTGTTTCTATTTCTTGCAGTTTGGATTCCCTGCTGCACAAGTGACATAGTGTATCCTCTGATGTTTGTCAGGAGCAGGGGGAGGTTGCCTTTGGAGGAGGATAAGGCCTATCCTTAAATTGGATATGGCCGCCGGCGGATGCGGGTGCTGGTGGAAAGAGCTTGAATGTTGACCATTGATATTGATCCTGTTGCTTTCGGTATTGGCAACCTTGTGGTGAGGTGGTACGGAATCATGGTCGCCCTGGCGGCCATCGTGCTATTGGCCGTCTTCTCGCGGGAAGCCCGAAGGCTCGAAATTTCACAGGAGCTCGTTCTCAACCTCTTCCTCTGGGGCCTTATCAGTGGTCTCATTGTCTCCAGGCTGGTTCACGTCGTTGACCATCTGGTGACCCATCCCGGACAACCCATCCAGGTGCTCAGCTTCACCGGTTTGGGCCTCTACGGGGCTATCGTCGGGGCTGTGCTCGGAGCATGGGTCTATACCAGGGTAACGAGGATTCCCTGGTCAAGCCTGGCTGTTGTTGGTGATGCTGTTGGCGTGGGGGCGCCTTTGGCTCAGGCTATAGGCAGGGTTGGCTGTACCATAAATGGTTGTTGTTATGGCAAGCCCAGCTCTGTGCCGTGGGCGGTGGTTTACACCCATCCCAACAGCTTCTGTGGCCTCAAGGGGGTTCCTGTGCATCCGACCCAGATCTACTTCTTGCTGTGGAACCTGCTGGTCTTTGTTATTATATGGCGGCTGCGGGGACGATTCGGTGAGAAAGGCTGCATATTCCTTCTGTATCTGCTTCTGTACGCCGTTGGTGATTTCTCCTTGAGGTTCTTCCGGGTGAACGATCCGTTCTTATTGGGCCTTCACCAGGGACAGGTCATCAGCCTAGCAGTCCTGCTAGTTGTTACGCCTCTGTTGATTGTGAAAATACGTAGAGCTAGGCAGACGGAGCGAAGTCAAGGAGCCTGAGTTCCAGCACTTCCTCTCCGTTCCACCGATTTCTTCCTATGTTATATACAGCATCTATCAGGGGAGTGATCTCCTCCTGTCCCTTTTGTGATTCGAAATCCACAGCTCTCCAGACTACGTCTCCTTGTTTGAGTTTGAGACTCAGCCATTGGCCATTATCGCCGAGACTGCGGTGCTCGATTACCTCCACTCGGGGACTGAGGAAAGTAGGACACGGATTGCCCTGGCCGAACGGTTCCAGATGCCGCATTAGATTCAGAGTGTCACCCGCCAGGGCGGATAGAGGAACCTCGGCATCGATGTCTAGCTTGGGCCGCAAATCCAGATGGGATAGCTGGTTCTCTGCCAGGCACATGAGTCTCTCTTCCAACTGCGCCAGGTTTTGAGGTTTTATGGCAAAGCCAGCCGCCGAAGGGTGACCGCCAAAGGCGGCAAGCAAGTCGTGGCATTTGGCCAGGGCAGCGGCAAGGTTGAATTCGGGAATGCTTCGGCCGCTGCCCCGGCACAGCTCACGGTCCAGCTTGACAATGACAGCAGGTCGATAGAACTCGTTTACCAGCTTGCCAGCGACTAGTCCGATAACACCCACGGGATAGTTTTCGTCGCTTTCCATAAGCAGAGGAAGATGGAGTTTCCCATTCAGGTGCTCCTTAGCTTGAGATAACGCCTCTCTGGCTAGGCTCTTGCGCTCTCTATTGCTTTCTTCCAGTTCTTTGGCCAGGGTGCGTGCTTCGGTTGTCGACTGAGTGGTAAGCAGGCGGTAGCTGGTAGTGGCGGTGTCGATTCTGCCAGCAGCGTTGAGTCTTGGCCCTAGAGCCCAGGAGATAGCCTCGGCATCCAGTTGCCCGAGTCTTAGACCTGCTAGCTGAATCACTTCTCGGAGTCCCACGCGCTTGGTGTTGTTGAGCACCTTCAGTCCCTCCTTCACGAGGTGGCGATTCTCTCCGGTGAGGGACACCATGTCAGCTACAGTGCCCAACGCTACCAGGTCCAGCAACTCGGTGAGACGTCGTGCCTTTGCGTGCTTGTGTAACAGCGCTTGCGCGAGCTTGAAAGCAACCCCTACTCCGGCCAGCTCGGAAAAGGGGTACCGCGAGTCCTCTCGCTTGGCGTCAATCACGGCTACTGCTGGTGGCAGAGTTGGGAGGGGGTTATGGTGGTCGGTGATGATCATGTCGATGCCCATATTCTGGGCCTGCTTTGCCTCAGCCATGTCTGAGACGCCACAATCAACAGTGATGATGAGCCCAGCGCCCTGGCTATGGAGTCTTTCAATTCCAGCTGACTTCAAGCCGTGCCCTTCAGAGAAGCGGTCGGGAATGTATGTGATGACATTGCCGCCAAGCTCTGATAGGGACTCCACAAGCACTGCGGTGGCTGTGACTCCGTCAACGTCGAGGTCTCCGTAGATGGCTATCTTCTCTTTTGACAGTAGGGCCTTGTAGATTCTGCTCACCGCTTGTGCCATGTCGGGAAGAAGGAATGGACTGGCTTGGAGCCGATCATCGGCGGTCAAGAAGGCATTGATCGCGTCTGTCTTGACGCCGCGATTGTAGAGGAACTGGGCGACAATAGGAGGGACGCCGGCGACATTCAAGTACTCGGTGGGTACAGGAGGTAGAACGTTCCAGTGCGACGGATAGCTGGACTTCATATGATGACGCCCCGGCGGCTGTGATTCGGAGCCATCTACTATAGCACGGCGTGGCTCAGTGGCGGAACTCCGGAGGGCGAATCCTTACTTCGATTTCTCTCATTTCTTCATCCTCTTTCTTCTTTAGAGGAGCAATGAGTCCAGCAACTGCGCCCTTGATCACGCTCTGAACGAACTCATTGAGAAACACCGGGTCTCCATTTATTCTAAGCTGGACAGTTGCCGGACTTTGCTGGTCTTCCTCAATAAGCTTCTCCAGAAAATCCGCAATCCTCGAGATCTCATTGGGACCGAAGGCTGGTCTGTCAGTTGGAATGGTGAAATCAGCTACAACTGCGATCAACCTCTCCGGAGGCGATTCCAGTTGTTCGTGAATGGCCTTGCGGAGCACTTCTACGGTTTTCGTGCTTTCGTCTCGGGCAAAACCCTCTGCCAGGACGATATGGAAGTCGGGGAAATAGTGCTTTGCCAGCTCATCCAGGTTGTAGTAGGCCATGTCGGTACCGATGCGGATGAGTCCGAGCCCTGCAGGAGACTGGAGAAGAACACCTTCAGCGCCGACCTTGGTGAAATGCCAGGAGTCCTTACCTTCGACATCCAGGTCGAATCCATGAGGGCAATGCTTGATCGCAGCAACCTTGTACCCTCGTTCTTTCATCTCAGGCACGAGTCTCTCGATCAGGAAGGTTTTACCCGCGTCAGATTTGCCCGTAATCGCTAGAACGAGAGACATTGTTCCTCCTTTTGCCTGCCTTGGCTTTGCCAGTAAGCTTCCCTCTGGATGGAGGTGGGCTCCACCCTCTAATCTGGTAGTAGTCAGATAGCATCCTGTCGAATTCTGCTCTTGGAAGCAGCTTCCCGCTGTCTTCGAGCTTCTCTTCGAAGAATCTCCTTGGCAGAGTCTCGTCTGTGTCGTTCATTCCCTCACGCAGGTTGAAGTCTCTGACCTTGCCTGCGATGTTGGAAGCTATATCTTTGAGTTGCCCCTCGTCTAGTCTCATACCGGTGATAGCACTTATCACCGCTGATAGCTGATCCCACAGGTAGAGGTCTCTGAAGAACCTGCAGAGAATCAGGGAATCGAGGATTGTCAGTCTGTCTTCGTAGTCGACCAGTAGCTTTGCCTTGCCTTCGACTTGGTCTGGGGCTATGATTCCTGCCAGTTCCGGTTTATAGAATGTTGTTCTCAGGTGGCAGGCCCCTCTATCCGCAGTCGCATATGCTAACGCCATTCCTTTCAACACTCTGGGCTCGTAGGCTGCGGGCTCCAGTCCTTTTACATGGATGGCCAGGTCTTCCAGATGCCACTTCTTGCTGGCATACTTAATGCCTTGAGCCAGAGTGGCTCCGATTCCCTCCTTCTGTGCAATCCTGTGTAGCAATGCAGCAATGGCATCTACGTCGCCATAGGTGATGCGCTCTTTTATTGCCTTCCTGTCGAAAGCCTCTATGGCGAAGCCGGCCAGATTGCCTGCTGTCATGGTATCCATACCAAGCCTGTCGCATATGTCGTTCAGGTATGCAAGCTCTGTGATGTCATCTATCAAGCACAGCCCTCCAAAACAGCCAACGGTCTCATATTCCGGTCCCTCGATTCTCAAGCCTTTGTGTCTTCCCTCAGATACCTCGATCAGATTTGCGCAGGCCATGAAGCATTTTGGGCATGCCCTAGCCCGGACTCTGCATTTCTCCTGAAGGGCTTCCACGGTCAGGTTCTGCCACCTATCGTATGTCCCTGAAGTCCAATATCTTGTAGGAAATGCACCTGCCTTGTTCACAACGGGTACCATCTGGAGCGTGCCCTGTTCTCTATACTTCCTCGTTGCAGGGTCCTGTTTGCCTGCCTTGCCTAGCTCTTCCCACAGTTGACGAAGCAGATCTCCCCGGGCAACCTCCTTTGTCTGGCTTCCGTGGAAGGCGATGCCTTTGAGTTTCTTGGAGCCCATTACGGCCCCAGCCCCGGTCCTGCCTGCCGACCTCCAGTAGTTGTTCTCGATCACGGCGAATCTCACCAAGTTCTCGCCAGCGGGGCCGATGACAACCACTCCGGTGTCTCTTGCCTTGACTTCTTGCCGTATTGCGTCTTCCGCTTGGTAGGTATCCTTGCCCCAGATGTGGGCGGCGTCGCGGAATTTCACCTCTGCTTGGGAGATTTCGAGGTAGACTGGATCTTCGGAAGCCCCTCGCACTACTACGGCGTCATACCCGGTTCTGCTCATCGGTTCGGCAACTGTACCGCCAGCATAGGATTCGCTGTACAGGCCGGTCAGCGGAGACTTCGTGAACACTGCATATCTGGACGAACTCCAGACCATCGTGTCCGTAGCTGGTCCTATTGCAAGAACGAGTACGTTGTCTGCTGACAGCGGGTCGGTCCCTGCCTTTGTGTTGCTCATCAGGAGGTAGGTGCCAAGTCCTTTGCCTCCCAGGAAAGCCCTGTACACTTCGTTGCCTATTTGTTCCTCTTCGAAGGACTTATGGCCGAGATCTACGTGCAAGACCTTGCTGTGAATGCCATTCATCTTACGCGGCAATTCTGCGTATCCAAGCGCCAAATGTCAACGAGGAAGCGTTGCCGGGCGGGTGAGGTTCTCGAGGCCCTTCAGGGTATGCAGTGAGGTTGCCGAGAAACCTCCGGCCCCGGCAGGTTGACCGTTATAGCGAGCAGCAAATATAATCCAGAAACGTGAGCAAGGAGAGTAGAGGTGCCAGAGTCAGCTTCTACACTCTGGGGTGTAAGCTCAATCAGGCAGAGACTGAGTCCCTGAGCGGTCGCTTCAAAGAAGCCGGGTTTGAGGTCGTATCCCCAGGCGATACGGCTGATGTCTATGTTGCTAATACCTGTACGGTTACCCATGTCGCTGACCGCAAGTCGCGTCACTGGTTGAGGCTGGCGCGACGGAGAAACCCTGAGGCTTTGATTGTTGCCACCGGCTGTTATGCGCAAAGGGCTCCACGAGAGTTGGCTCCGATCGCCGATCTTGTGCTGGGTAACGAAGAGAAGGAATATCTCCTTGAGTTGGTGATGGACTTGCCTCTTAGAACCCCCCCAGCCAGCAGGCCGGTGCGTCGGATTTCTGAGGCATCACCTTCTTGCGATCATGAGGGACAAGGGCGGCTGGAGAATCCTGCTGACAGTAAACGCGAAGGGGAGATGCAGGAAAGTCAGGTCTTCAGGAACACGTCTAGAGCCCGCAGCCTGATAAAGATACAGGATGGCTGTGATAGCGCTTGCTCCTATTGCATCGTGCCTAGGGTAAGGCCACGTGAGTACTCTTTGCCCATTTCTCAGGTAGTCGACCAAATCAGGCAAAGGGTGGCTGTGGGCCGTAGGGAAGTCGTCCTCACTGGCACCAATGTCGGCAGCTACAGGTACGAAGATGCTGGCCTTGGGGACTTGCTGAAGTGCATTCTGCGCGGCACGGATATCGAGCGGCTGCGCCTTTCTTCCCTGCAACCTGATGAGGTATCCGCTGATCTCCTTAGCTTGTGGGAGGACAAGCGGCTTTGCCGCCATTTTCATCTGGCACTCCAGGCAGGGAGCGATACTGTGCTTCAGAGAATGAGGCGGCGGTATTCTTTGGTACACTACTTGGAGACCGTGCGTCTGCTCAAGGAGGCTGTGCCAGGGGTGGCTATTACCACGGACGTCATGGTGGGCTTTCCCGGGGAGAGCAGAGAGGAGTTCGAGCAAGGCTATGCTTTCTGTGAGCAGATTGGCTATGCCAATATCCACGTCTTCCCTTTCTCGCCTCGGCCGGGAACGGAGGCAGCCGGGATGGGTAGACTGGTGGACGACAGAACAAAGAAGGAGCGCAGTTCGAGGATGCTAGAGCTGGCCCGAACTTGTCGGAACGACTTTCACAGTCGGTTCCTGGGTCAGACCATATCCGTCCTCTGGGAGAAGGAAACAGAACCCGGCAGCGGCATATACTCTGGATTGACTGACAATTACATCAGAGTCTTTGTCAGGAATGGGAAGCTCTTGAGCAACAGGATAACAGCGGTCCGGCTGGTATGGCGTCACGGCTCAGAGGTTTGGGGAGAACCAGTTTATGAAGATCCGAGTTAGGGTGAGCCCCAACTCTAGGACTGACGAAATAGATGGAGAAGGCGATACGCTCGTAGTTCGAGTCAAAGAGCCACCCAAAGAGGGGAGAGCCAACCGAGCAGTCATGAAACTGCTGGCAAAGCATTTCAATGTCTCTGTGAGCCAGGTTAGAATCCAGAGCGGTGTCAAGAGCCGCAACAAGGTCTTTGAGATACTGACTTAGTCAGCGGTTGCCGCTACCCAGTGCTCAGACGAGACCTTGCAGGAAGATGCTCCAGGGCAGGGCAGGTATGAACAGCTTTATTTGCCCAACGCCCGTGCGGCGGCGACAATGCTGTTCTGGGACGGCGGCGATTCTAACACGGTTTGGTCTCAGCCGCGAATCCGAGCTTGCGGCTGCTCCTCTCCGTTGCCTCCAGTGTGGCTCGTTCGGGGCAACCGCGGGTCTCAGGATGGGTGGCGTTCAGACCTGCTGCGATGCTGGCCATAATGAGGGATGTTTGCGTGTCGGCGCCGAGTACGCGATAGGCAGCATAGGCCCCTGCGAATACGTCTCCGCAACCAACCGTATTGACTACGTGCAAGCCCAACTTCTTGAGAGGAAGAGCTGGAACTTGCGTCAGGGCAGTCGTGCAAGGTTCGACTACTATCGCGCCGCGGGAGCCACGTTTCAGTACGATGTGTCTCGGAAACTCATGCCCGCGCAAGTGCTGCAAGCACGTGCCTGTGTCGTCGGCTCCGAAAAGAGCATAAGCCTCGGCTTCGTTCAGAAAAAGAGTGTCTGTCTGTCTGGCGAATGGCTGCAAGTTCTTCCATCCGTGATTGGTCAGAATCCCGGGGTCCCAGAATATGGGTATTGCGCGCTTGCTAGCAAGGCCTACTAGCTCTGGCATTGCTTCCAGGGGCGGATCCGTGAGTACTATTCCTCGACACTCCTGCAGCAGATGTTGGAGTGATGTATCACGCAGGTGCTCGGGGCGTAGCCTGGCATTTGCCCCCAGGTGGCTGGCAATGGTGTTTTGCCCTTCCCTGTCGACAAGGATGTGGGCTTGGCCTGACTCCTCTCCTGCCACGCAAGTGATTGCGCTGGTCATGACGCCTTCGGCAGTAAGCGCGGATATCTGCTGACGGGCGATGTCATCGTCCCCTAGGGCGCCGATTAGTCCAACTTGCCCCGGCCCCAGAATCCTTGCGGCGGCGACCGCTGTGTTACCTCCCGTGCCTCCTGAGACGCGGGTGATGCGCTTCACGACAACTTCCTCCCCGGGTGCGGGCAGGTGCTCTACGAAGCAACTGACATCCCAGTTAATGGCACCGCATGCTACTAGTTCAGGCATTCTGTTCCTCTAGTATACGTGATAGGAAAAGCCTGAGAAAGCGGGGTCCGTCCACGCTGGTGGCCACATGTATTGGTGACAGAGCACTTGCCTCTTCCGAGTCCAACACCCGGGTGATACCCTGTTGGTCTCCATCTCCCGTGAGCACCTCTACAGGAACGGACAGGAAGTCGAACAGGGAATTATCCAGCACACATGTCAGAGCCAGGGGGTCGTGAAGCTCACAACGTCCGTGACGCTGCGTCACATAGTCTGTAAGGGTGGCTGCTAGACGCCCACAGGGGGCGCTGCTCGCCTTGAGTCGCTTCACGTGCCGGGCGGTCAGGCAATTTGCCGGATCGGTGGACACGTCGAGCCCTACGGCGAAGATATCAACCTGGGAGCGGAATACCATTGAAGCTGCCTCCGGATCTTCCCAGATGTTGAATTCAGCGAACGGCGTTGCATTTCCCTTGCCGTATGGCGTGAGACCATATGCTCCTCCCATGATGACTAGCCTTGCTAGGGATTCTGGTAGCTTCGGGTACCGCTCAAAAGCGAGAGCCACGTTGGTCAATGGCCCGGTTGCCACCAGTGTGATCTCGCCGGGCTGAGCCAGCACCAGTTCAGCCATGAAGTCCCAGGCGCTGCTGGGGTGTAGTGAGAGGTTGGGAGAGGGTAGTCCACACTGTCCCAGTCCATCCGGCCCGTGATAGTCGGAAGCATCGACGAGCGGACGCTGTAGCGGCCTTGCCGCGCCCATGGCCACTGGAACGAGGGTAGCTCCCATGTGTTCCAGGACCCGGCGGGTATTGGCGCTTGTTGTCTCCAGCGGGGCGTTGCCTGCCACGGTGGTGATGCCCAGGACTCGGATTTCGGGAGACCTTAAGGCCAGCATCAAGGCCAAGGCGTCGTCTATACCAGGATCCATGTCCAGGATGACTTTCTTCATCGGACTGTATTAGATACACTAGCACAAATCGGTGAGCGGCATAAGTCGTGGGATATGACAACCGAGGCGCGTATACCGGAAGCTAGCTTATGTGACACAACAATGGACGCCGCTAAAGTAATCAACTTGTTGGAACGTGAGTACGGTGCTCTGGAGCAGAGGGCGGGTAGAGAACCCCTGGATGTCCTTGTCGAAACCGTCCTTTCGCAGAATACGTCCGATTTGAATTCCGGGCGGGCTTTCGAGTTGCTCCTGTCTACCTTTGGCAGTTGGGAGGCCGTGGCATCGGCTCCTGTGGAGCGGATTGCTCAAGCCATCAAGTCTGGAGGTCTCTCACAGATCAAGTCGGTGAGAATCAAACAGATACTGGCCAGGATTCAGAGGGAGCAAGGTCTTCTAGGCCTCGGTTTTCTCGAGTCCAAAGAGATTGCTGAAGCGAAGGACTATCTCATGTCGCTCCCTGGAGTGGGGCACAAAACCGCCAGTTGCGTGTTGCTGTTTGGCATGGGGAAACCATCCCTGCCGGTCGATACCCACGTCCACAGAGTAGCCAGGCGGCTGGGGATGATTGGCGCCAGCGTTTCTGTGGAGAAGGCTCATGGCCTGTTGCAGGAGCAAGTGCCACCTGCAAAGGTGTACCAGTTTCACCTCCACATGATAGAGCACGGCAGAAGGGTCTGCCATGCGCGTGCCCCTCGTTGCCACGAGTGCGTCTTGAGCGGCGGGTGTCCTAGTTCGCTGACCTCTCACGAGAAGGGTGAATCCTAGCCAGGAGGGTTCGCTGCCTCTCGTTCCCGTTGCTCCAGTATGAATTCGGCCGCCAGGCGGCTCGCCCTTGCCACTACCTTGGAACATTCCACATAGGCTCCCGCTTTGGCAAACTCCTGGTATTCCTGGGGGTCGGCCATGTTGTAGTAGCGTCCCAGCCTCGCTATCTGGATATCACGACAGGTAGTGCTGCCCATGTCCTTCTTGAATCTCTTGAGGAATCTGAAGCCCGCTATAAGAGATGCCTGGAATGCTTCTTTATTCCCCATCTCTTCGTCGGCGGTGGCCAGGCCCACTGCCAGCAGGGCGCCGAGCAGTGCTCCGCAGGTTTCGCCTGTCATGGCAATTCCGCCTGCCAGAGGAACGGATGCCTTCAAAGCTGAACCACTTTCTAGCTTGAGGTGTTGCTGAAGGGGAAGTAGCGTACAGCGCGAACAGCCATGATATTCCTTTTCGTAGTTGTATGCCGCCTCCTCAATCCTATCCAGAAGCTCTGCTTTGGGTAGTTCTTGTGCCATGGTTGACCTCCTTTCTAGTATGCAGTGCTAGCTTATGTTCAAAGCTACGGAGTTGTCAATACGGCGGCGACTGCCAGGTGCTATAATCTCCTTGGACACATGCCACAAATACTCAAGAGCAAGAACCTGGCCACCAAGTTCCGGATTTTGCTGGAAATGGCTTCAAGGCAACCCAATGTGCAGCAGAAGGCTGTTGCTGCAAAGCTGGGCATCACCTCGCAGGCC
Source organism: Dehalococcoidia bacterium (assembly GCA_034430415.1). Classification (GTDB taxonomy): domain Bacteria; phylum Chloroflexota; class Dehalococcoidia; order GIF9; family AB-539-J10; genus JADFUZ01. Next base: position 2,743 of record DAOUEN010000065.1, on the reverse strand, counting down.
GTCTCGGAGTATGTCAGAGAGCTAATGAGGGATGGCTGGCTCGACTCGCAGGGTCGGTCGCGCTACAAGGTGACCAGAGAGGGAGTGGATTGGATTCTGAGGATGACCAGGGAATTGCACAGTTACACTTCCTTTGTGAACAAGGTGGTGAGCGACATATCAACTTCAACAGCCATAGCTGACAGTGACTTATCTGAAGGACAGTCAGTGTCACTTCACATGAAAGGTGGTTTGCTCTTTGCCTCTGCCCTCATAAGTGACAAGGGGGCCAGGGGAACAACTGTGTCAGAAGCCAGGAGGGGAGAGGATATCGGCGTCTCCAATGTAGAAGGAGTGATAGGATTGAAGGCAGGCGAGGTCACTATAGGCAAGGTGCCCAACGTGCAAGGCGGGGGATCGAAGGATACTGATCTGGCTCGGTTGAAGGCAGAGGTAGAGAAAGCTGATCTGGTGGGAGTGGTCGGCGTTGAAGCGTTGGTGGCATTGAAGAATGCCGGCGCGAGGCCTGACTACCGTTATGGTGTCAGGGAGGCGGCCATAGAAGCGGCTTCTTGCGGCTTGTCCTTCCTCGTTCTCTGTGCTGAGGACGAAGTTCTTGGGCTGGCGCAGAGACTGGAAGAACAGGGCCTGGAATATAAGATGCTCAACCTGGCAATGGGGAGAGAGAAGCTCCGCCAGTAACTGACGCGCGTTGCCCTCTCCTGAAGCGTAGCGTTATTCTCTCCAGCTGTGTGGGTTTGTCTGGCAAAGGCCGTCACGGTCACCCCAGCCATAAAATCTGCCCTGCTGTTGAGGGTTGAGGCACCCGCCTGCCTACCCCAACATATTGACAAATCCTGAGCGCTGTTACAATATATAGTGTACCAGGGAAGTCTCCGCCTTGAGGGCGCATGCCAGATAAGTTTGTGATGCTAGGATGGTGGTGTGTAAGGTACACGGATATGTGGAAGCAGCCAGGAGGGAGAGTAGATGACAGAGCACAAAGTTGAGCATATCAGGAAAAGGGAGGGAGATATCGTCCCCTTCGATGCCGACAAGATAACGGAGGCCGTATTCAAAGCGTTCAAGTCGGTGGAGGAGGGTGACAGGAGCAAAGCTGAGCGGGTGTCGGAACAGGTGGTTTCTATCCTGGGAATCACCTGCAGAGATGGGCGGATACCGACAGTGGAAGAAGTTCAAGACCTTGTGGAGAAAATGCTCATTGAGAATGGCCACGTCAGTGTCGCCAAGGCCTACATACTCTACAGGGACCAGCATGCCAAATTGAGGGAATCGAGGAGGCTGCTGGAAGGGGCCAGGGGGATGGTAGATGACTATCTCGGCAGGCTGGATTGGCGGGTGAGCGAGAACAGCAATATGGACTATTCGCTCCAGGGGTTGAACAACTACATCTCCTCCGGCATTGCCTCTCGCTACTGGATTGGCAGCATATATCCGCCGGCGATCAGGGAAGCCCATCTCGACGGGGCATTTCATATTCATGATCTGGGCATTCTGGGTGTGTATTGCTGCGGATGGGATTTGAAGGACCTGTTGCTGAAAGGCTTCGGGGGAGTCCGGGGCAAAGTGGAGAGCACACCTGCGAAGCATCTTCGCAGTGCGTTGGGGCAGATTGTCAATTTCTTCTACACCCTTCAGGGAGAGGCTGCGGGTGCCCAGGCGTTTTCCAACTTCGATACTCTTCTGGCGCCCTTCATCCGATACGACGGCCTGGGGTATGAGGATGTCAAGCAGGCAGTGCAGGAGTTCATATTCGGCCTGAATGTACCTACGCGGGTTGGCTTTCAGACACCTTTCACCAATCTGTCGTTTGACCTGCTGGCTCCTCCGCTGCTCAGGGATGAAGCGGCCATAGTGGGTGGCAAGCCCGTGGATTCTGCCTATGGTGAGTTCCAGCGTGAGATGGATATGCTCAACAAAGCCTTCTGCGAGATAATGCTGGCAGGGGATGCGAAGGGGCGTATTTTCACCTTCCCTATCCCTACCTACAGCATCACCAGGGATTTCGATTGGCAGAATGGTGACAGGGATGTTCTGTGGAAGATGACGGCGAAGTATGGCATTCCTTATTTCGCCAATTTTGTCAATTCCGACATGAAGCCCGAAGACACTAGGAGCATGTGCTGCCGCCTTAGGCTGGACCTGGGGGAGGTCAGGAAGAGGGGTGGTGGTCTGTTTGGCTCCAATCCCCTTACTGGTAGCATCGGGGTTGTCACCATCAACATGGCGAGGATAGGCTACCTCTCGGGTGGCCGGGAGGAGTTCTTTGCCAGGGTGGGCGAATTAATGTCGTTGGCCAAAGAGAGCCTGGAGATCAAGAGGAAAGCCATAGAGCGGTTCACTCAAGACGGGCTTTATCCCTATTCCAGGGTCTACCTTTCTGCGGTGGAGGAGAGGCTGGGTTCCTACTGGGCCAATCATTTCTCCACGATTGGACTTATCGGCATGAATGAGGCCTGTGTGAATTTCCTTGGCAAGGGGATATCCACCCGGGAAGGGAAGGAGTTTGCCAGGGAAGTGCTCACGTCTATGCGGGAAACCCTTGCCGGGTTCCAGGAGGAGACAGGAGAGCTCTACAACCTGGAGGCGACGCCTGGCGAAGGCGCATGCTACCGGCTTGCCAGGCTGGACAGGCAGAGCTTTCCCCATATCGTTACCGCGGGAGATGCCCAGCCATACTACACCAACTCCACTCACCTTCCTGTGGATTACGGGGGCGATCTCTTTGATGCTCTGATGCACC
>DAOUEN010000064.1:0-1645 GCA_034430415.1 Dehalococcoidia bacterium | reverse complement strand
GGTGAGGGTAAGGCCGGAGGCGGAGATGGAGGAGGTGACGCCTGAACAGATCATGCAGAAAGCGTTGAACGAGGTCCCCGTGCCGAAGGAACCCTGATGGAGGCCTTGATATCGCCATTCAACTACAGGAGTGAGATGTGGTGAGGAAGGCCTGCCGGGTCTACCCTCTGGCAGCGTTGCTGGCGGCCACGCATTTGGCACCGTTGCCCCAGTCGGCCGTGGCGCTGGCCCTGCTCCTGGTGGGGCTGTATTTCCTCTTCAGGCAGCATCCCCGCTGGCAAATACCGCTGGCGCTGGCGTACTTCTTCATCCTGCCGCTCTTGTTTGAACCCGTGCTGCGTCTGCTCTCGGCTCTGCTGGCCATCCCGGTTCTCCCCCTGTTGAACTATGCGCTCAGGGGAAACGCCCTGAGCCGGGGCGCTGTATCACCCTCGAAGGCCAGAGAACTCAGCTCGACTTCAAAACCAGTCATTGCTGCCGTCGGGGCAGCGTCGCTCGTTTCCCTCCTCCTGGGCCATCGGGCTCTGGTGGTGACGGGTGGGCTGGGGCTCCTGTTTCTTGCTGGCATGATGATATATGTCTTGAGAGGCCTGCCGGTGCCCGCCCTGGAAGTCGAGCAGCAGGAGGTCAGGCTGCTTGCCGGAAGCGCCAGCAGGTTGTCAGTCCGGTTGAAGAACAGAGCCGGATTTCCGCTTCATATCTTCGTCACCTCCAGCTACAGTTGGGCCTACCCTCGCGATAACGGCGTTTGGAATCTGGATGGGGAGACAGACCTGGCTCTAAACCTTGCCCCTCGCCTGTCAGGGCCTTCCGAACCCGAGCTTGAGGTCTTCTGCACGGACCCCTGGGGACTGATGGATATGCGGCAGGTAATCAGGCCGCTGAAGCTCTATGTCGTGCCGCGCGCCAGGTATGCTGAGTGGCTGGCCAGGAAATACCTTGAGGAGACCGTGTCTGAGGCTGGAATTCTGGCTGCGACCTTTGCCCCCGTGGTCGCCGGCGTGGCGCCCAGGGGGGGAGTGGAGTACTGCGACAGCCGCTTGTACCAGCCGGGTGACAGGCTGAAGGACGTGGATTGGAAACACAGCGCCAAGCTCAGGCAGCTTGTGGTGAAGGAATTCTCGGAGGAGCCCAGGCAGATGGCGGTGATCTCGGTCAATCTGGCTGCGGCGGATGCTGAGGAGGCCGACAGGCTGGTCTATCACCTCATCTCCTCGGCACTGACGCTGGCCAGGGCTGGGATTCCAGCCGCCGTGGCGGCTTATGACCACCGCGAAGTGCTGGCGGCGAGTGCGCCTCTGGGGCCAAGGGAACTGGTGATGAAGGCGCTGCAACTGGGGCAGAAGGTGGTTGTGATCGTGCCCCTCGGACGCTATCTTCAGCCGCCCGATATGAAGCAGGTAAGGATATCCTTGAGACAGTTGGAGGGAACGACTCTGGAGGCAGCCGGGAAGTTGAGGTCTCTCCTTGAGCTGGAAAGGAAAGCAATAGAGGAGGGCGTCAGGGAGCATCCGGCGAGAAAGGCGCTGAGGCGCGTTACCGCTCACACGGCGGCTCCGGCGGCCATAACGGTGATATCTCCCTGGAGCCACGACAGCGAAGCCCTGTCGGTAACCCTGGAGGAGCTGAGAATGCTGGGGTACGG
>DAOUEN010000063.1:0-1898 GCA_034430415.1 Dehalococcoidia bacterium | reverse complement strand
GTAGCCGGCCCTTGGCGCGGTGGCCCCTCCGCTTCTGGAGGGGTTGCCGGGTGCCTTTTCGCGCTGCGCGACCGTGTCTCCGGGCGCGGTGGTGTTCGGCCGATGAGCCGCAGGTCGGCTTCGGACCGGCGGGGTGTTTCTCGCAGTGCCGGGCGGCCTCAAGGCCGGCAGAGGGAGGTATCCATAGATGGGTTTGCTCAGCCCTTTTCGCAAACAGGAGAAGTCGCGGCCGTGCCCTGTATGCCACCAGCCGCTCGACGACGAGCATGAGACGCAGTTCCGCATCCCGGTGAAGGGCGGCGTCCTGGCGCTTGCCGACCTGCTGTCCCCCATCGCCTGCCACTCCCACCAGGCGGGCGACCTGGACGGCTTCGAGAAAGAGGTCGTCAGCCGGGGCGATACCAGGGCCGTAGCCTCGGAGACCCTCGAGTACCTTCTGGAGGTCGGCCGGGCCAAGGCCGGCGCTCAGGACTGGGATGCCATCAAGAACAGGATGGCCGGCAAGCACTGGAGCGACTGGAGGCCCTATCTCCGCTACGTGCTCCTGCTCCCCCCGGAGGCCGGGCAGAAGGCACAGCAGTGGGTGGATGAGCGGTATGCCGGCGGGGTGCCGGCACAGACGACGGAGGACTTGATTGGAATGCTCGGGCGGGAGCGGACGATTCACCTGTCTCAGAACTTCGTGGACCGGCTGGCGGACCTGGGAGAGACGGACGCTCTGGCCCAGGCCCTGCGGAACTCCTGCGAGTACCGGCAGGTCAGGATGGAAGGGGTCAAGGACTTGAAGGCTACGCTGCTGACGGTCGAGCTGTCCGGAGCCCTGGCCAGAACGGGGGAGGAGAAGGGTCTGGAGGCCATGGACTGGGTCATGGAGAACGCCGGGATCGCCAGCGGCGCTCCTTTCTACTGGCTGCGGACGCTGGAGGATGCCAGGAAATGGAACAAGATCGTTGCAGATGGGGATATCGAAGCCATCCACGCGTTCCTGGAGGAGCTGGCCGGCCTCAAGCTCTTTGACGAAGAAGGGGAGTCCAGGCTGCTGAAGTATCACAACAGGTATCGGGAATGGAGGTTGTGTGCCTATCTCCTGAAGACGAGGGGGGATGAGAGGACGGTGCCGCTGCTGGAGAAGCTCGGCGCCGTGGTGGACTTCTACGAGAAGCCCAGAGTTGCCCGGCTCGTCAGCCTCATCAGTTCCCGAAGCCGTCAGTAGCCGGGCAGTGTGGTTCCAGTCATTGGTGTGAACACTGGCCGGCTTCAGCCGGGCCGACATTCAGGTCTTCAGGGACCGGGGGGCCTGCAACTAGCCGCCGGAAGGTATTGACAGTCCTACGGGCAGGGACTACTATGGCCTCGCCTGCGTATTGAGCAGGCAGGCCACTGACATAACATCACGGGAGCATAAGCAAAGGAGGTAGTAACCATGGCGAGACATCATTATGAGGACCGTGAGTCTATTAAGGCCGGACTTAGCAGGTCGGGCATGTTGGGGCACCTGATGTGGTTCCTCGGCGCTGTATTTGCCGTGCTGGGAATCATCGCCGATGCCGGCAGCGGCTCGGTCGGCCTGAGCGCCACGTCCTGGTTCCTGCTGGCGATTGTCGCCATGCTGGCCGCCATAACGTTCTTCATGGGATGGATGGTGAGCTGGTATCTGAATACCGTCGACCGCAAGAAATAGCGGGCCTGCCTTGATTCTCCCGGGCTAGCGTTCATCCAGGACTTGTTGGTAGAGTTCCAGTATCCTGCCGAGCACTTTGTCCTGCTCATACGCCTCCAGGACTCTGGAGCAGTTTGTGCTCAGCCGCTGTCTCAGCTCCTTGTCCCGGCAGGCCGTCTCTAGCTTCTGTGCCAGGTCGTCCACGTTGCCTGGCTCAAAGACGAGCCCGGCGTCTCCG
>DAOUEN010000062.1:0-2359 GCA_034430415.1 Dehalococcoidia bacterium | reverse complement strand
ACCAGCTCGTGCTCAACCGAGTGATCTACCCGGCCATCGCCGTGGCCTTGCTGGCCATCCCCCTTACCCCCAACCACACTGTTGTAGAGTTGCTCGGCGGAGGAGCCATCGGCTTCGGGCTGCTCTTCCTCATCGCCTTCATCTATCCGGCCGGGATGGGGATGGGCGACGTCAAGCTGGCCACGTTCATTGGATTGGTAGCAGGTTGCCCCGCGGTGTTAGCTGCCCTGCTTATTTCCTTCGTCGTGGGGGGGCTGGTAGGGGGCGGCTTGCTGTTGACCGGCCTGAGGGGGCGCAAAGACCCCATCCCCTTTGCCCCTTTCCTGGTCACAGGGGGGATGGTGGCCATGTTGTATGGACAGCAGATCATAGACTGGTATGTGAGGTGTTTACTATGAACGTTGACGACCTGCTTCGCACCGTGGTTGAGCGCGAGGCCTCTGACTTACACTTGAAGACAGGCAGCCCGGCTGTGCTGCGCATCCACGGTGCGCTTACTCCCTATGATGGCGACACGCGGATCACGTCTGAGGAGATGCAGGAGGCTCTGGAGCATATAACCACTGAGAGACAGAGGAAGTCCTTCGCTGAGGAGCTGGAGTTGGACTTCGCCTATAGCATCCCTGGGGTGGCTCGCTTTCGCACCAACGCTGCCTTACAGAGGGGCACCATCAGCCTGGTCTTTCGCCAGGTGAATTGGAGGATTCCCCCTCTCGAGGAGTTGGGGCTGCCGGAGGTGTGCAAGGTTCTGGTCATGAAGCCAGACGGGCTGATCCTGGTCACGGGTCCCACCGGCAGCGGCAAATCCACCACCCTGGCGTCCATGCTAGATTACCTCAACGAGAGGGAAGCCCGCCGGGTGGTCACCGTCGAGGACCCGATAGAGTATCTCTTCAGGGATAAGCAGTGCTTCATCACCCAGCGGGAACTGGGGGCAGATACTCTATCCTTCTCGGCCGCCCTGAAGCGTGTTCTTCGCCAGGACCCAGACGTCATCCTGGTGGGGGAGATGCGCGATCTGGAGACCATTTCCACCGCCCTCACTGCTGCGGAGACAGGGCACCTGGTCTTCGCTACCCTGCACACCCCCAGCGCCCCTGGGGCTATTGACCGCATCATTGACGTCTTCCCCCCGTACCAGCAAAACCAGATCCGCGCCCAGCTCTCGACCACTTTGCGGGGGGTGCTTTACCAGACGTTGATTCCCAAGGTCGGTGGCAACGGCCGGGTCCCTGCTGTGGAGGTGATGATCGCCACCACCGCCGTTTGTAACCTCATCAGGGAGGGGAAGACCTATCAGATGGCCAACATCATTCAGACCGGATCCCAATACGGCATGCAGACCCTCAACCAGGCGTTGAGAGACCTTTGTAGGGCGGGATTGATCAACCCAGAAGATGCATTCCGAAAATCGGACAACCCCGAGGAACTGCGGGAGTGGCTAGGGCCCCACACCCGCCGCCGCTGAGCCTTCTTTCTTCACCAAGAATTCACGTGGAATTCACGCTATTTTCACGCCTACTTCCTCCAGGCTGTGTTATAATGGGGGCAAGAAATCGAGGTAGAATTAGCGAGGAAGCTAACGTGTAGTTACTTAAGGAAGGAAGGAGGCGAAAGGCGGAGAAAAATATTGAAGATTCAAACACCTCGTCTCTAATGACAAACTACGAACTATGAACTATGAACGAAAAACAAAAAGGAGGCTCGAAAATGTTCAAGAGAATACGTAGTGAGCGTGGTTTCACGCTGGTAGAGTTGCTGGTGGTTCTGGCCGTCCTGGCCATCCTGATCGCTATCGTAGTTCCCAATCTGGCTGGCATCACAGGTGGTGCTCGAAGGTCGGCTGCTGAGACCGAGTTGGACACAATTCAGACGGCGCTGGACAGCATGATGTCTAAGTATGAAGCGATATCAGTCGAAGCACAGGGTTCTCCGGCTACGATCCCCTTGGGCGCCACGCTTGACCTGATATATGTAGCAGGGTATGACCCAGAGACCCAGACCGACACAACTGACACCAGAACCGAGACATGGTTACTGCGCTCCACAACGCATGGTACGTATAGCTGGACATCGGGTGGCAGGGTCGAGCAAGCCGCGTATCGGTAGCGCAGGTAGCGTAAGGCATTCCAAGTCCGTTCATAGATGATCGGCGGTGCAGAGGGGCTGCAGGAGAGGCTGTGGCCTCTCTGCATCTTTATGGGCGATTCAAGCTACGGCTTGAAAAGCCGCAGCTTGATTGGTTATACCTCTAGAAGGCAAGCGCTGCGTAGGAATCGTGTCCCAATGAGGTTTCATCTGCTGTCCCAGAAGGCTATCCAATTCGGGTTGCCGGCGATCGTACTGCTGCTTCCCCTCC
>DAOUEN010000061.1:0-15684 GCA_034430415.1 Dehalococcoidia bacterium | reverse complement strand
TAGAGCAGCTCGTCGTCCACCACCGCCACATCGGTGATGTTTTCGGGAAAGGCTCTCCAGAACCACTGCCAGGTCTGTCCTCTATCCTGCGAGTAGCGGGCGTAGTCGCTGTCCCGGGCAGCCAGAAAGAGAGTCCTGTTGTCATCCTCAGGGCCCTGCCTCAGGATAGGCTCGTCGCTCTGGCTATCAAAGCACCATACCCTCTGCCAGACCTCCCCCGGAGGGTCGGTGGTGCTGCGCCACACGCTGTCGTACCCGGCCCCCGCCGACGCAAGAAACAGCGTATCGTATTCGCTCCCGTCACCGGTATCCTCGAGCGTAAGGGCATAATCGCAGAGAAACATCATATCCGTGTCTATCAGGCTGAGTTGGTTCCAGACATAGCAGTCCTCATCGCTCCAGGACAAGGCGCTCTCGTCCTGTAGCTGCCCAATCCAGTTGCCGGGCGAAGCCCACTCAGTGGCAGTCTCCACATCGTTGGTGCTGGTGCCACAGTAGGCGTACGGCCGCATTTTGCCACTCTCGGGGTCCTCCCTCTCTATGAGGGCGACCTGGGCATTGGCACAGCCAGAGGTCAGGCCGCCAGTGGGCGGCTTTTCCGGGTCTTCCCACTCAGGCGCATTCTCCTCGGGCTCGAAGGTAACATGAAGCAGCGCGCTGGCCGAGCCCGGCTGGCTGGCGACCTCCCCTGCCAGAAGCTGTCCGTTGTAGTAGGCAACGGAAGCCACGGCAACCGGGTCTCCCATGTCGATGTTGAGCCTGAAGACCTTGTTATCCTCGATGCGAAAGGCATCGTCGGCATCCGTATTGGAGGCATACGCAGCATAGAGAACGCGGCTGTCCGCATCATTTCCCGAATAGCTCGCGGGCAGGGCCAGGTCGGAGTAGATGATCTCATTCTCGGTAGGCGAACCGCCAACAGGGCCTTTTATCGCCACGCCTGCGGGAACGGTCACCTTCCACTCGGTGGTATCCAGGGTAGTGTCTCTGACCCCGGTGCACAGATAGGTGCCATTCGTGTCGCTGGCGACGACCACTATGGTGCTGTCATTGTCGTAGTCAGGCGAGAAGCGGACCGAGCTGACATCGGCCCCCACAGTCGAGTCTATCTCCAGGTCCTGAGCCTTCCAGCCAGGGATAATCACCCGCTGCAGCACCCAGACATCGCCGTTGGCGTTGCCATCCGGTTTCCTCGTCCCTATGGCCATATCTCGGCCGCTGTCGTATTCCGGCGAGATGTCGATATCGGCGATGAGCAGGTTGCTATCCCAGCCGGTGGCACTGGACACCTGAGTATCCTCCCAGGTCTCCCCACCATCCTCGGAGACGTAGACCTCCTGCCTGGCATCGGTCACCACCGCTACCAGGTCAGGGTCGTCAGGCGCTACAGCTATATTCCAGGCAGGCAAGTGGGCACCCTCGTCCAATAGCGCCTGGGTCATGTCATCCTTCCAGGTAACGCCACCGTCGATTGACTTATAGACATCCTCACCGGGAATATCTATGGCATAGAATACCTCGTCCGAGGCCAGGACAAGAGCATTCACCTCGCTGGGGCTGACCACCACAAAGCCCTTGTCACTGGGCGTGTCCACAATGGACCACTCATGCCTATCGGGTTCGGCGGAAACCACGCCGCGGCCGGCCACGGGAAGCAGACCACCGCTCAATAGCAGGGCCAGTACCAATAGCACGGCCGCAGGCCTTCTCCCACCCATCATAGTCTATTCTCGGCTACCATCTGCCACCTTGTCAATAGGCTGAACACAGGCAAGTTGACAACTCAACTCCTTATGTTAATAATACGACTGTGGCACGCGGCAGGCAAAGCCAGGTTGAGCAGCTAACGAGTCAGCTCATCGAGCGCCTGAAAAGGCAGGGCTATCAGGTAGAGCACGGCGATGGTGGTGCCTGCAAGTCCGGCAAATCGGGCGCCGACCACGCTTTCCACATCATGGCGCACCGGGACGATGGCTTCATGACGTATGTCGTTGCGGTTGACATCGCCGTGGGAGACAACAGCCAGCAAATAGGACTGGGGGAGGTCTTCGCTTTCGACGACAAGTGCTACGACTGCGGCGTCAAGGACAAGGTCTTCATAGCTGTCCCCGGCCTTGATTCAGTGGCCACCCGCTTTGCCCACAACCAGAGGATAAAGGTCTTCGACGAGAAGAGCCTGAAGGCGTTCCTGGCAACGCCGCCGCCCAGCCCGCTGGTGACCGGAAGTCCCTCCAACTGGGAGACTGCGCCCCAGATCATAGAGTCCCTGGCCAAACTCGGCTACAAGATCGAGAGGAACGCCAAGATCAAAGGCAGGTCCGGCGCGGAATACGCCTTCGATGCCCTGGCCACCCTGGACGACGGCTTCATAAACCACACGCTGGGTATAGACGATATCACCAACGAAGAAGTGGGCCTGAGCCAGATATCCCTGTTCGACACCAAAGCCTATGACGCCGGCATCCAAGAAAAAGTCCTGTTGCTTTCGGGACAGCTCACCCCCGAGGCCAGGCAGTTTGCCGACCACCAGAGCATAAGGTCAATTGTGGTCCACCGTCCGGACGGCGAGGCGGAAGGCATAGAGGAAAAACCCACGACCCAACTCCAGACTGTGGTTGAGGAGATCTTTGGCGAAGTAGACAAAGCAAGAGGCCCCACCGGGGAGAGAGTGCTCAAGCGCAGGGCCGAACCCAAGACGCTCGAACTGATCCCCGAGTCCATGGCCCGGAGATTCAAAGTCGTACCTATGGGTATCGTGGGTAATGCCCTGCAGGTAGCCATGGCAAACCCTACCGACATCTTTGCGCTGGAAGCACTGGCACTCCAGAGCCGGATGAGGATTGAGCCCATATCCGCCAACCTCAGAGAGGTGCAGGACGCCATCGACTTCAACTACAGGGGTGGCTTCGGGCAAATCGAAGAGCAGATATCGCGCATGCCGGGAAGGACTGTGGAGGCGGGCGACGAACAGGCGCTGATTGAAGCGGCGGAAGACACCCCGGTGGCCAGCGCGCTGCGACTCGTCATCGACGAGGCGGCCAAGGCGAGGAGCTCCGACGTGCACATCGAGCCTGAGGAAGACAAGCTGAGAATCCGCTACCGCATCGACGGCGTCCTCCAGGAAGTAATGTCGTTGCCGCTGAAGATACATCTTCCGCTGACTTCGAGAATCAAGATAATGGCCGATATGAATATCGCCGACCACCTGCGGCCCCAGGACGGGCAGTTCTCCACCGAGTCCAAGGGAAGGTCTATAGACGTCCGCGTGGCCACCATTCCGACCGTCCATGGCGAGGCCACGGTCATGCGGCTGCTGGACAAGTCGCTGGGGCTGATAGACCTGCCCGGGCTGGGCTTTGCCCCCGAATCGCTGGCCAAGTACGAGAACATGCTCAAGGTCGCCTTCGGAATGATCCTGATCAGCGGGCCCACCGGCTCCGGCAAGACCACCACTCTCTATGCCTCAGTCAACCAGATGGACAAGATATCCCGCAAGATCATCACCATAGAAGACCCGGTGGAATACCGCTTCGCCAATATAAATCAAATTCAGGTCCATCCCAAGGCAGGACTCACCTTCGCCAGCGGGCTGCGGTCCATATTGCGTCTTGACCCCGATATCATACTGGTGGGGGAGATCAGGGATGCCGAGACAGCGCGGATAGCGGTGCAGTCTGCCCTGACGGGACACCTGGTCCTATCCTCCATCCACGCCAATGACGCCATCGGAGTCATCTTCCGCCTCCTCGACCTGGGCATAGAGCCCTTCCTGGTATCGTCGGCGGTGATTGGCGTAGCGGCTCAAAGGATGGTGCGCCGGGTCTGCCCCGACTGCGCCGGCAAGCGGGAAGCTCCATTGATGGAGCAACTGGCATACGCCAACGAGACGGGTGAGAAGCGGAACCAGTTCACCTATGGCGAGGGCTGCGACCTATGCGGGCATACCGGTTACCGGGGAAGGACGGGGCTTTTCGAGATACTGCCCATAAGCGACAAGTTAAGGATGCAGATACTGAACAGAGCGAGCACCTCCGAAGTGCGACAGCAGGCAGTTGAGGAAGGCATGACGACCTTGATGAAGGACGGCATGCTCAAGGTGCAACAGGGCATCACCACTCCCTCCGAGGTGCTGCGCAACGCCTACTTCATAGAGTGAGTGCGGCCATGAACTACGAGTATGTAGCCCGCGCCGAGGACAACAGGGTACTCAAGGGGAAGCTCTCGGCCAGCAGTGAGGAGTCGGCGATCGACATGCTGGCCTACAGCGGCTACAGCGTGCTCAGCCTCAGGGAAATCACCCCCTTCTTCCAGGGCGGCAAGATGACTCTCCTCTCCTCCAACATCAAGCCCACCGAGGTCATAATGTTTTCCCGCCAGTTGGCCCTGCTGCTTGAATCGGGCACCGATGTGGTCACCGCCCTGGAGCTGCTACAGGTCCAGATGACCAACCGCAGCTTCAGGAAGATGCTCGCGGAAGTGGTCGCCGATGTGCGGGGCGGCAGGCCTCTGTCGGAGTCCATAGGCCAACATCCCCGTGCTTTCTCCACACTGTATTCTCGACTGGTATCGGTGGGGGAACGAACCGGAAACCTCGAGGTGGTCTTGAGACGGGCCGCCGACTACATCGAGAGAAGCTACATCACACAGAAGACCGTAAAGAACGCCATGATCTATCCTATCATCTTGCTCCTGGTGACCTTTGGAGTTGTCGCCCTGATGGTGGGATTCGTCCTGCCGGCTTTCGCCGGCCTGTACTCCTCGTTCAACATAGAGCTGCCGGCGCTGACCCGCGGAATGCTGGCTTTCACCGCGTGGACACAGAAATATGGCCTGTGGGTGCTAGGGGGCATAGCAGCCGTCATCGCGGTGACATTCATATACGTGAAGCTGCCGGCAGGCAAGATCCGCTGGGGGAGACTGATGCTGACCCTGCCCTACGTGGGACGTATCAACCTCCTCAACGAGCTTGCCCGTTGCTGCCGCACCATAGCGCTACTGTACGAGAGCGGCCTGCCCTTGCCCGATACAATGACCATGGTAATCCAGGGCACCAACAACAGGGCCATGTCCGGTGCGTTGACCGACGTGCAGCAGGCCATGATCGCCGGGGCTGGCCTTTCAGGCCCGATGTCCAGGAACAAGCTCTTCCTGCCGCTTATGGTGCAGATGACCGCCGTGGGGGAGCAGACCGGTAACCTGGACCACACGTTGAATACAGTGGGCGAGAGCTACGAAGCGGAGTCCGACGACAAGACCAAGGCTATGATCGCCATGATCACGCCGGCGATGACGGTGATCATCGGCGGAATAGTCGGCCTGGTGGCCGTATCCCTGATGACCACCATGTACTCCATCTACGGACAGCTCAGCTAGCGCATCGGTGTCCTCCTCCCAGACAGGACTATTTTGCCATACGGCCCGGTACCAATTGGCTATGGGCGCGACGGCTATCGCTTTGGCAAAACATCGTTCCTGTGCTAGCATTGTACAAGGGGGTTTGTGCCTCTCCATGGGTGACGCATGATGGCGGCAGCGATGAGCAGGATAGCAAGGGCTCTCAGGGACAACTGCCACGGCCAGGGCCTGATAGAAGCGCTGGTAGCTGTGGCTGTCCTGGGGGCTGTCGCTGTCGTCTTTCTCAGCGGCTTGAGCACAACGTACACGGCGGTGGCCATCCAGGACAAACGCACGAGTGCCGAGAGCCTGGCCAGGAGCGAGTTCGAGTATGTCAAGGACGCCCGCTACGAGACGCTGGGCTTCTCCTACGAGATTCCGGCCACGCCCGACGACCCGCCGCCATGGGACCCCGACCGCACTGCCCTCGAGGACCACTACCAGCACTATTCGGTCAGAGTCACGGGCCAGCCGATCGACGCCAACGGCCACTTCCCGCTGGCCGCCGGACTCGACCAGGGAATACAGGAGATAACGGTCGAGGTCTACCTCCAGGGCGACCTGGTGCTCACCACCAGGACGTACAAGGTGCACAGATGAACCGCCTACGCAGAAGCGAGAAGGGCTTCACCTTCGCCGAGCTGATCGTGGCCATGGCCATAACCTCGCTCGTGGTGACGGCTGCCACCGGGGCGACCTTTCAGCTCCTGAACAGCGGCAGGGCCAGCAACTATTCAGTTGCCTTCAGGCAGGTGCAAACGGCGGGCTACTGGGTAAGCCAGGATGCCCTCCAGGCGCAGGCGGTCAGCACGGGAGCAGAGGAGGATGCGGGCTTTCCCCTCGTCCTGCAATGGACCGACTGGGACGACGACGTATATACGATTACGTACACCATGGAGGACATGGACAGCGGCGACCTGAAGTACCTCCAGCGCCAGAAATCGGTGAACGGCACGCCGGCAGAGACGTTCCCCGTGGGGCGACACATCTTTATCGACGCCGACCCCGGCCAACCCAGCAACTGCGTCTGGGATGAAGACGAGAGGGTGCTTACCTTCACGGTAAAGGCGCAGATGGGACAGCAGACCGCCACCAGGACATACGAGGTGAAGCCGAGGCCGGTAGCGTAGGCCGGGTAGAGTGCAACAGGCTATGGGTGCGATCACAGCCAGAGCAAGAAGAGCGCTAAGCCGCCTGAAGGACGAGTCGGGGCAGGGCGCCCTGGTGGCCGTCCTGGTGCTGCTGCTGCTCGGCGGGCTGATGATGCCCCCGCTTCTAAGCCTGATGAGCACGGGACTCAACGCGGGCCGCATGCACGAGTCCAAGCTGGAGGAGTTCTACGCCGCCGACTCCGGGGTGGAGGACGCCCTGTGGCAGATAAAGTACGACGAGCTGGAGTACCTGTTCGCCGGCTACCCCTACGACGAGTACGACTACGACCAGGAGTATGACTACACTTTCGTCAATGAGGTGAACAGCAACGCCGTGAATGTCACCATACAGAACATCTGGATGCCCAAGGACATCGCCGTGCCCACTCCCGAAGAAGCCAGCGACGTCGTCGAGGACGCCAAGCTGGTGGTTACAGGCTCCGTGTCCGGGCTCTCGGAGTACCGTATAAGGATAACCTATAATTACCAGGACATCGCCGATCCCGACTGGGACGAGCTTGAGGTGGACGTCATAGGGATATGGCTGCCGCCGGGATTCGATTACGTGGACGGGTCGAGCAACCTCGAGGAGGACGACGATGACCCCTACTACTGCGTGCCGGCAACCGAGCCCTACAAGAGCGGGACGGTCGTGGAGTGGGACTTCGACCCGGCCGTCTTGTTCACCGATTTCCCCGGCGTGGACCTGTGGGGGTATCCCCTGGTGACCGACATCACTTTCGAGTTCTCCGGCCCGGCAGGCGACAGCCCTCAGGCAGCCCTCTCCTGGGTGACCACGGCGGAGGTGAGCGATGTGTCTTTCGCCTGGGACGCCGACACCAAGGTCTACGAGATCACCTCGGTCTCCAGCGAGCCCGGCACCGGCGAAGAACGAACCGTGGTTGAAGCGCATACCGCCAAGAGCGAGATGCGCAAGATGACCAGCGCCATCGAGGGAGACTACTTCGCCACCGGCAACAGCTTGATGACGGGGAACCCCACATGGCGTGACCAACTGCTGAAGGAGAGCAGCACCACCATCGACACCGACGAGGACGGTATAGACGGCATCCCCACCCAGGGAATGGTGGAGGCCGCCTTCCTCTACTGGACAGGCTGGATAGACTGGCACTACTATGACACCTCCGGAGGCGACATCGAGCTGTTCTACGACAGCTGCACCGACCTGTACTCCGCCGGCTCAAACTGGAACTACGGCAGTGATTGGCACGAGTCCGGTTCATATACCGCCTTCTACGCCCATCACTCCAGTGGCGGGGGCAGGGAGCTTACCCTCAAAGCGAGCGAGAGCCTCGACCTCAGTGAGTACCTGGGCCATACGGTCGAGGTCTCCTGGCGAAGCTGGAACTACAGCTACGGCCCACAGGACTATAACGATTGCCTTCAGTACTCCTTCTCCGGCGACGGAGGCGACAACTGGAGCGACTGGGTGACCGAGTTCTGCAATGAGATCGGCACCTCGGCGCACACCTACAGCTATGAAATTCCAGATACGGAAGCGTATCGGACGGACGACGTCAGAATACGGTTCAGGATACAGAACTACAGCGGGTCCAATGAGTACGTCTACATCGACAACGTCAGCGTCACCACATCGGGCTCCGCGGGAGGGAGCCTGGAGTACCCGGACAACCCCACCACCGAGACCCTTACCGCGCTGATCGAGCAAACCGCCAGGACGAACAAGGTCCTGTTCGGGACAACCGAAGAGAACACGGAGGAGGTGACGGCGGACGCCTGGGAGATAGAGCCCAGCACGGGCTCCGACTGGGAGGGCACCTGGTCATACTGCTGCTTCAAGGATGCGACCAGCCTGGTGAGGCAGTGGATCGAGGACGGGGATATCGACAACAACGCCGCGGGCACCTACACCGTGGGGCACGTGGTGGCCGAAAACGAGGTAGACCCCGACTTCTCCTTCGACCTCTATCCCAGGCCGCCCTACGAAGAGACAGGCTACCCTCTGGGCACTCCGGCCGCAGCCCACTACCCACGGTACCAGTACTCCCATGCCGGCTGGTCGCTGATAATCATCTACACCAGCCCCGAGACGAAGGGGCACCAGCTCTACCTCTACGACATCCAGAACCCCGATTTTGAGTTTGCCGAGGCATGGGGGCCGACCAATCCCAATCCGGACTTCGATGGAGACGGCGACCCCGGGGGCCGCATCAGCGGATTCCTGGTGCCGGAGCCCATCGAGGACGAAGAGATAGCCGCCAAGCTGACCATATTTGCGGGCGAGGGAGACGAGGGGATAACAGGTGAACACGTAGAGGTGAACGACGAGAGACTGAGCGAGCCCCCCATCAACCCGGATGGCAATATGTGGAACTCCCAGTCGCCCGGGCTCAGCGAGGACGGCGTAGACGTCGACACCTTCTACGTCGAGTGGGACGACGGAATACTGGAGCCCGGAAACACTTCAGCGCAGGTGGACATGCCCACGGGCAACGACGGCTTCAACACCATCTACATAATCCTCTCCTTCCGCAGCGAAACGACCACCGGCGGCACCGTCAGCTTCCTCATCGCCGGATAAGTCAGGTCAGCAGGAAACAGTCGGCGGTCGATAGTCCAGAGTCGATAGTCGAAAGTCAAGAGTCGACAGTCGACAGCCAACAGCCAGCAGTCACCGGAGTCCATGGAGTTCGTGGGCCTGTCGCGGCCAGCGCCGGAGCAACCCCCCTGCCCTTACCGTCATTGCGAGGTGCGCACCCCTTTTGTCATTGCGAGGCGCGCCAGCGCCGAGACAATCTCCAGGTATCAGTAACGAGATTGCTTCACTTCGTTCGCAATGACAACTCCTGTCTAACATTGTTTAGTATTTCGATATTCGGATTTAGGATTTCCCCTCAGCAATCTCCAGTTCAGCGCAGTCCGAGATGGACCTTCACTGCCTTTTCGACCTCTATGATGTGCTCCGGGTCAAGGGTACCTATGAGCGCGACAAGCCGGCTCTTGTCGAGAGTACGAATCTGGTCGGCTTTGACCTTGGAGTCCTTGGGGAGCTTGCCTGCGCCTTCTGGCAGAAACACCTCAAAGGGGTAGGTCCTCCCGGGATTCCTGGAACTCAAGGGCAGGATGGTCACTGTACCGGAGAACTCGTTGTTCCTGTTGTTAGAAATGACTACCACCGGGCGGGTCTTTGAGATTTCCCGTCCCACCACCGGATCGAGGGCCGCAAGATATACCTGCCCCCTCCTAATACTCATCCCACCCTTCCAGGTCGACGGGCTCGAATTCCTTCGCCAGCGAGATGCTTTCCCGCCTGGCAGACTTGTAGCCCTCTTCCAGCAGTCTCTGGAGCTCTGCGTACTCCATCTCCTCGATTCTTTGCCTGAGGGTCTCGGCAATGAAACGGCTCTTCCTCTTCCGCCCCGCGATCCACTCCAACCTGCGCGCGATCTCCTCAGGCAGGGTAATGTTCAACCGAACTGTATTCATAATACACCTCTCTACAACTGCTAGATCTACGCATTTATGATACACAATTGTCACTGAGATGGCAAGGAGGCGGCAGAGATCCCAGAGATTGCCACGCCTGCGGCTCGCAACGACGCCACCAACTGTCCTTGCGAGGCGCGGACTCCCTTTGTCATTGCGAGGCGCGTCAGCGCCGAAGCAATCCCTAGCCGTCGACTATCGACTCCCGACTCCCGACTCCCGACCATCGACTCTCGACTGTCGACTGCCGACTTGTCACCCATCCCGCATCACGCATCACCCGTCACCCAGATTGCCACGCTACCGCTCGCAATGACAGTGGTCTCTCGACTCCCGACTCCTGACCGTCGACTCCCGACTATCGACTGTCGACTGCCGAATCGCCACCCATCACCCATCACCCATCACCCATTACCCATTACGCTTCACGCAGACTGTCCCACCGTCTGCTATAATGCCTTTCAGGGGGCAAATAGAGGAATGACAAAAGTCGGGGACCTTACCATTGATGACCTGGAGCATCTCATAGAGCAGAAGATCCTGGAAGTGCTGGGCGAACCTGACTCTGGACTGGAACTGCGGGAGGACTTCAAAGAAGAGTTGAGAAGACGCCTACAGGATCCCTCCAGGAGGCTTCGACACGAAGAGGTAGTGGAAAGGCTTGGCTAGAGTCGAGTGGACCGAAAGGGCAGTAGAAGACCTCGAAAAGCTTGACAAAGCCGTACGCCAGAGGATCCTCAGAAGGATTACATGGTTCTGTGAGAACTTCGAGAGGGTGATTCCTGAGCCCCTGACGGGCGGGTTTGAAGGGGCATTCAGGTTGCGCATAGGAGACTGGAGAGCAGTTTACACGGTGGAAAGCCAGACCATCCTAATACAGTTCATAGGTCACAGGCGAGAGATATACAAAGCGAAGTAGCATTGCTGAGTAGTGCTTTCCTCTCTTGTCAGGGAGGGAGGGTGCGGCAGAGACCCTGGCCCAGCGTCGGACTGGCACTTGCTGGTGAGGAGGTCATGGCAATGGAGCAGACATTCGAAGCTACTATCCAGAAGCGTGACAGATGGTACATCGGGTGGGTAGACGCTGTTCCAGGAGCTTTCAGCCAGGGGCGGACAGTCAGAGAAGTCCAGGAGAACTTGCAAGAAGCAATTCAACTCATACTTGAGACTCAACTCTCTCCACAGCGCTGATTCCTTTCTCTCGAAGGGAGCTGGTGCGCATGAGATTGCCACGCTACCGCTCGCAATGACAGTGGTCTCCCGACTCCCGACTATCGACTCTCGACTTGTCACCCATCACGCAGACTCCCCCGCCTTGGGCTCGCAATGACAGCAGCTATGTATTGACTAATTCGCTTCACCGTAATATGCTTTCACTAATAGTATAACTACAGAGGGCTGGCTGAGAATGGCACGAGCACCCAGAATGAGTCGAACAACCCGGTGGCTGTTGACCGTCGGTGCCCTGGCCATCTTGCTCATCACAGCGTACGTGATGTACGACAGACAGCAGAAAGAGCAAGTCCAGCTAGAGGCAAACATCGCCCAGGCAGAACTGCAACTTGCCGCGTACAAAGCTCCCGACCCCACCGAGAAAGCGGAACTGGAAGCCAGGCTGGACAAAGCCAACTCCCGCCTTGCCGGGATAAGACAGCTCCAGGACAAGTTCCGCACCCATACTCAATCGATAGAAATCAACGAAGCCGTGTTCGACGCCGCTGAGGAGACCAATGTGGCCGTAACCAGGATCGGCGCTTCGCCACCGGGAGAAGAGGAGCTGCGCGGCTTCGTCTTTCGCGTGTTCTCACTGACGGTCGTTGCTGAATCCGAGGTACCCCCGGAGCTCATCAACTTCAGCATGAAGCTGAGCGAGGCGTTTCCGACCGCCAGGATAGAATCAGTGTCCATGGATGTTCCCAAGCCGGCGGAAGACGGCACAATCGAGGGCAACTCAATACTGGACCTGAAGTTGAGAATATACTTCTATGAATAGGAGCGTCACCAGGACAGAGAATGGCTAGAGAAGCGACCACCGTACATATCTATGACTCCTCGATCCGGGTCCTGGTGACCACCGAGAAGCAGCCACGAAAGCACGCCGACATGGCTCTGGAACCGGGGCTGGTCAGGGATGGCGTCGTCCTGGACCAGGATGCCGTCGCCCTCAAGCTCAGGCAACTGTGGCGGGAGCAGAAGATTGGGACCCGACGGGTGATCGCCGGCATCAGCGGCATCAACTGCCTCTACCGGTTGCTCGTCCTCCCCGAGCTGCCCCGGAACCTGCTTCCCGAGGCGGTGAGGAGAGAGGCAGGCAGAGCCCTGGGGGTCTCCATGGAGCAGCTCTACATCGCCTGGCAGAGCATCCCTTCCCTGAAGGGCGAGACCCTGGTCTACCTGGCAGCCTCGTCCAAGAACGCCGTTGACGCCATGGTGTCAACCCTGCGCAAGGCAGGCCTGGACCCCTACCTCATGGACCTTAAACCCCTGGCTCTGGCCAGAGTCAGCGCCGAAGCAAGCGCCATCGTCGTCGACCTCCAGCCGGGGAGCTTCGATATCGTGGTCGCTATAGGGGGGATGCCGGAGGTAGTCCGCAGCGCGTCCCTGTCCCCCGAAGCCACGCTGGAGGAGAAGGTGCCGATCATCAAGGGTGAACTGGAGCGGACCATCAGCTTCTACAACTCCAGCCACGCGGACAAACCCCTCGAGGCTACCGTCCCCCTGCTGGTCTGCGGGGACCTGGCCGAGCACGAGGATAGCTGGAGCCTCCTGTTAGGCAGGCACAAACGTCCCGTTCAGGCACTGCTGCCTCCCATGGACATTCCCGAGGACTTCCCTGTCTGCCAGTACATGACCAACATCGGCCTGGCCTTCAAGGAGCTATCGGGTAGGGCAATACCCGCCCATTTCCAGGTCAACTTCAACGCGCTGCCCGAAGTGTATCGTCCGGCGCCCCGACCCCCCATGTCCCAGATTCTGTACTGGCCGGTACTGATTATCGGCATCGCGGCGGTGGTCTTCGGGGGCTACATGAACATGAACTCCGCGCCACTCACCAGCGCCCTGCGGGCGCAATGGGAAAGCCTGAATCAACTGGCTATCTCCAAGGGCACTCAGGCCCGCACCTACACCGAGGAGCTGGATGCCTTGAGAGGGCAAGTTGAGTCACTGGAAGCGACCGCGGAGCACACCACCACTGCCTTCACCGGCACCCTCGATGAGTTGACCGCCGGGCGAGAGGTGGTAAACGCCGACCTGGCCCTGATAAACCGGCTGCCGGCGGCGCTCGACCTGGACAAGATCAAGCACACTACGGAGAGCATAACGGTGAACGGCTGGGGTGACGATGAGTCAACCGTCTTCGGCTACGCCAGGCAGCTCAGGGAGAGCGGCAGGTTCGGGATTGTGGTCATAACCGACATGCACCAGGAGGAAGTCGAGACGGCTTTCACCATCTTTCTCACCAAATAGCCCGCTCGCAGTGCCCCTCCGCAAAACCCAAGGGCTGTTGAATCCCTGATAGATACAGAGATAACACAAGATTGCCATGGCAGATATTGTAGAGTTGCTCCGGCTGGCTAAGGAGAGGGAGGCCTCGGACCTGCACCTGGTGGTGGGCTCCCCACCCATGGCACGCATAAACGGCGGGCTGGAGTATCTCGACGGGCAGCCGAAGCTGTCCCCCGAGGAAATAAAGGAGGCCCTGGGCAGGCTGGCCACAGCGGAGCAACAAGAGGAGTTCCACCGCACCCTGGAGCTTGACTTCGGCCTGACTCTCCCCGAAGTGGGCCGCCTGCGCTGCAATGCGGCGCAGCAGCGGGGACATATCAGCTTTGCCCTGCGGCTCCTGCCCACCGTTGTCCCCAGCATAGACGGGCTCGAACTGCCCCAGATATGCAAAGACCTGGCGCTGAGGCCGAACGGGCTGGTGGTAGTCTCGGGACCTACCGGAAGCGGCAAGACCACCACCCTGGCAGCCATGATACGCCACATCAATGCCAACCGCACCTGCCACGTGGTCACCATCGAAGACCCCATCGAGTACGGTCACCCCAACGAGAGGTCGGCCATCACCCAGCGACAGTTGGGCACCGACACGCTCTCCTATCCCACTGCGTTGAGACACGTGCTGAGGCAGGACCCCGACGTCATCCTGGTAGGCGAGATGAGAGATCTGGATACCGCCGCCGCCGTGCTTACCGTCGCGGAGACAGGACACCTGGTGCTCACCACCGGCCATGCTACCGGGGCGCCGCAGGCAATCGAAAGGGTCACGGGGCTGTTCCCCCCGAGCCAGCGCCACCTGGCCCAGATAAGACTGTCTTCCCTGCTCATCGCGGTGCTGGGGCAGAGGCTGGTGCCACGGGCCGACGGCTCGGGCAGGATAGCCGCGGTGGAGATAATGCTGGGATCATCGGCGGTGAAGAACCTCCTCCGCGAAGGCAAGATACACCAGCTCCACAATGTCATCCGCACCAGCATGCGGGATGGAATGATGACCATGGACCAGTCCCTGGCCAACCTCTACCTCCAGGGCATCATCACCGGCGAGACGCTGGCCAGATTCTGCCGCAACCGGGAGGAGGTGGAGGACATGGTTGGGAGCATCCCGCCCCTCGGCGGGTAAGCTCCAACCCAGACCCTAGAACAACAGCTTGACCAGCTTCAATACTCCCTGTTTCCAGGCAACCCTGTGGCTGACTCCTGTTTCTATCTGACCAGCTTCGCTTTCCTGCAGGTACCATCTATAGGTGTCCAGCCATACATCGGAGGTGCTCCTCCTGGGACGCCAGCCAAGCTCTCTCTGAATCTTCTCCACCGATACATAGTGGTCTTTGTCCGCCGTTTCATATATCCACTCGTATAAGGGTGACAGGTGGAGATGTTCCAGCATCTTGAGAGCAGGGATCACCAGGCAGGAAGGAATCGGCACAACGTGTTTCCCAAATCCTGCGTAGTCCAGCAAGGACTGCAAGTCAGCCTTCATGGTGCCAAATTCCGTGGCTCCCACGTTGAAAGTGTCGTTGGCCTTGTCTCGTGGAGCCGTGGCCGCCAGATATATGGCCTCCACCAGGTCATCGATATGCAGAAGTTGATACTTGTTGTTTCCGCTACCCACTATGGGGATGTTCCTGCCGTCCTCCACCCAATCGCACAGAATCTGGAACACGCCCAGCCTCATCGGCCCGGCGAACGTCTTGGGCCTCAGTATTGGCACGCACAACCCCTTTTCCCTGAACCGCTGACATGCCATTTCCGCCTCTATCTTCGTTTCCCCATAAGGACCGACACCCCGCAGGGAATAGCTCTCATCCACCGGATGTTCTTCTGGAATCCCATAGACCGCCGTGGACGAGATGAAGACGACCCTCTCCACTGCCGAATCGCAGGCTGTCTCCAGAACATTTCTCGTCCCACCGACGTTCACTGAGGATATTTCCTCCTTAGAACAGAGAGGCAGGGCAGCAGCGGCATGAATGACAACGTGAACGCCGCGCATGGCCTCCGTCAGCAATTCTCTGTCGCGGATGTCTCCCTGCCAGAAAGCGACCCCGGCGCTAAGGTCTGCATAGGCGAAAGGGGCAGTATCAATGCCCCTCACCATCTCCCCTCTCTCCACCAGGTACCTGCACACGTGATAGCCAAGAAACCCCGAAGCGCCAGTCACCAGAAA
>DAOUEN010000060.1:0-10130 GCA_034430415.1 Dehalococcoidia bacterium | reverse complement strand
GACTGTCATAGCCAAGGGTATCGCAGTATCGGATCCTGTGGGCTCCGTGCTCCTTGGCTGCCAAGGCAAACTCGATTAGGTAGGCCATGTCCGTTCGGGAGGAGTCCTCAGCGTTTACTCCTACGCTCCTGGCCCCATGCTCCAAGGCAGTATCCACGGCCTCAGTCATCATTCGCAAGATATCAGCTCTGCCTCTTCTTCCCTGGAACTTGCCATTGATCATTTGGTCTGAAGTAGAGATGGACAGATTCAGGTGTCTGATACTCGGGACAAGGGCAAACGCCCTTTCAATATCAGCGGCACTGGCCCTTACCCATCCTTCCAGGCGAATTGGTCTTAGAACCCCTATGTCAGCCAACTCTAGGTTGGCTTGAAGGTACAGAGATTCGTGTGCTGTGGTGGGGAAGCCGAATTCGGATTGGAATATGCCCATCCTGTTGAGGTAGATGTTGATCATGGTCTTTTCCAGCTTGGACAGGCCCAGCCGTGCGGTTTGAACTCCGTCACGGTTGGTAACATCTATGAAGTAGATCTTGGCCATGCTGACTCCTCCACGAAGGATTCTCGGACGCTAAATGTACATGATCCCTGGAACATAGTCAAACGCACCCGCGTATAGGGTCTTGCCTGTACTTAGCTTTGAGCAATGCCGTGTAGTATAATGGGCAAGACTGCAAATGGCACGAATAAAAGCAGGCATAGTGAATGTCACCGGGTATATCGGTATCGAGTTGGCTCGCATACTTGACCAGCACCCCTTGGTGGAGCTTGTTTCAGTCACCGGGCGAAGCGCGGCTGGTAAGAATCTGGGCGATGTTTTCCCCCATTTCGGCAGCGGCGACTATGCGATCACGACCGAATTGGATAGCGACATCGATGTTGCTTTCTCGGCCATGCCGCACAAGAGTAGTGTAGATGTGGTGCCGGGATTGTTGGAAAGGGGCGTCAAGACGATCGACGTGAGTGCTGATTTCAGATTGAAAGATGCTGGTGAATACCCCAATTGGTATGGATTTGCGCATCCGGTGCCTGAACTGCTGGGAGAGGCAGTCTATGGCCTGCCTGAACTGCACCGGAGCGAGATCGTCGCGGCGTCTCTGGTGGCAAATCCGGGGTGCTACAGCACTGGTGCCATCCTAGCATTGGCACCTGCGGTCAGGGAGGGGGTCATTTGCGGTGACATAATAGTTGATAGCAAGTCAGGTATTTCCGGTGCTGGTAGAACCCTGAGCTTGGCCTCCCATTACTCCGAATGCAATGAGAGCACGGCAGCTTATGCGCTTGAAGGACACCGGCACCTACCGGAGATCAAGCAGGAGTTGGAAATGTTAGCCTCCGGGTTGACTCTGATGGTGACTTTTGTCCCACACTTGGTGCCGATGACACGGGGCATATTGAGTTCCTGCTATGCCAGACTGAAAGATGGGAAGCTGGCTAGAGGCAGCAGGGCCAAAGAAGAGCTACGGCAGCTCTTCAGCGAGTTCTATGAGGGTGCTCCCTTTGTGAGGGTAGTCGATGAGCCTCCTCAGACCAAACGCGCCTGGGGTAGCAATTTCTGCTTCATCTACCCGACTATTGACTTGAGGACCGAGAGGCTTGTGATCATTAGCTGCATTGATAATCTGGTAAAGGGTGGAGCGGGGCAGGCTGTCCAGAACATGAACTTGATGCTTGGCTTGCCCGAGACGAGCGGCCTTGAGGCTTTGGCCATCTACCCTTAGAGTTGTGTGTTGCTTGCCCTCATCGTCTAGAGGCCTAGGACGCCAGCCTTTCAAGCTGGAGATCAGGGGTTCGAATCCCCTTGGGGGCATTCAGTTTTTCCATGCATCTTCGCCAATAAGGGGCACGAAATAGCAGGCACCCAGGTTTTCCACTTTGTTTCCCTCTTTGTTCTTGGTGATTCTCATCAGGTCCTGCTGCCAGCGCGAGCCTACGGGAATGACCATCCGGCCACCCCATGCCAACTGCCCCAGGAGGATCTCAGGGATCGAAGGAGCGCCTGCGGAGACTATGATGGCATCGTAGGGCGCATCTGGTATCCACCCCAGAGCCTTGCTGGCGTGGTGGACCTGTATGTTGGAATACCCACGCTTCGCCAGAACGCGTCTAGCTGATTCTTCCAGTTCAGGTATGATCTCCACGGTGACTACCTGCCGAGCGATCTCTGCCAGGACAGCAGCTTCGTAGCCGCTTCCAGTGCCCAGTTCCAGCACTTTCTCATCCCCTCCAAGTTCTAAAGCCTGTATCATGAGGGCCACAATGAAGGGTTGGGAAATAGTCTGTCCGAAGCCAATACTTAGAGGTCTGTCATCATAGGCAGCATCAGCATGTTCTTGAGGGACGAAGCAATCGCGAGGGACGCGACTCATCGCCTCAACCACACGCTTGTCAGCGATTTCCCAGCTCAGATGCTTGATCAGTCTGGTCCGAGCTCGCTCTAGGTCCGCCACCGGTCATCAACAACAGGGATTAGCCTAGGATGAATGACAGGATTACGATAAGCAGGAATATCGATCCCGCAAGGATGCCGATCTTTTTCACCTCCGCCATTACGTAGCGGTAGCGCTCAGTGGCCTCCCCAGAGCCTGGACGGGCTTTCGTGGAGACTGGAGCCACCTCGGTTTGCAGTTCGGACACAGCGGCTGTTCGCCCAGGTTGCTGAGGAGTTGCTTGCTGTGCTCCTTCGGCTAGCCTAATGCGATGTTTTGCCTTGGCGCGACGTGATTTCTTCGGCATAGTCCTTACCTTGCTGGAGATGGAGGTCTCTTATAGATTCTGGTACTCGAAACATAGGCATGCCCCAAGGCCTGCTGGAGAGACCGAAGGTCGCTGCCGCTCTGGATCCTGCGTGCGGCGAAGCTATGACGCAGGGTTTGTGGCGTGACTTGAGTGCCCAGACCGGCCTTGTTGGCGTAGTTCTTGATGATCTGCCAGAATCCCTGTCGAGTGAGCCGGCCGCCGCGCCGATTCAGAAACAGGGCCTCTTCCTTTTCATCGTATAGCAAGTCGAGTCTGTCGTTTTGAAGGAAACTCCTCAGCAACTGGCTTGTGCGGTGGTCAAGTGGGATCCTCCTCTTAGAGTTACCGTGGACCGAATGTACGCAAGATTGGTTCAAGTCGATGTCTTCTACATTGAGAGACACTAACTCGGTGGCACGCAAGCCGGTGGCGTATAGCAATTCCAGCATAACGGTGTCCCTTTTGGCCTCCAGCGTAGATGATTTCGCGGGTTCTGCTAGCAGGCGGCGGAATTCGTCGGGAGAGAGGAACTTGGGTGGTCGCTTGCTAACCCGGGGGGAAACCACATTTCGCAATGGGTTCTCCTTCAGCTTGCCTTCGTCCACTAGGAAGTTGAAAAACGACTTAGCCGAAGCTACCTTGCGAGCCGCTGTGGCGGCGGAATAGCCTTTTCCCCTGAGGTTGATAAGATAGCTCTTCAGAAGGATGTCATTCGACTGGATTATACCTTTGACTCGCTCTGCCGCAACATACGCTGCTAGCTGCTCTAAATCATTGCGATAGGCAGCTACCGTGTTCTGCGAAGAGCCTTTGGCTGTGGCTAGATAGTGAAGGAAAGCGTCGATATCCCGTTCCACTAGCTACCCATTTTATCACAACGAAAAGCATTTTGCCCGCGCAAAAGGCAGTTGTTACAATGCATTTGGCATGAGGTTATCGCGACTGGAAGAGCAATTGGGAGATCTGCCGGCAAGGCCCGGGGTCTATCTATTCAGGGATAGACAGGGAAAGGTCATTTACGTGGGCAAAGCTGTCAATTTGGCCAGCCGAGTAAAAGGCTACTTTGGTGCTCCCGGCAGTGTGTCATTACGAGTGCGACAGCTTATGTCC
Organism: Dehalococcoidia bacterium; assembly: GCA_034430415.1. GTDB lineage: Bacteria > Chloroflexota > Dehalococcoidia > GIF9 > AB-539-J10 > JADFUZ01. The sequence continues at coordinate 6,281 of DAOUEN010000060.1, read as the reverse complement.
AGGATAGACGCTCTTGAGTTTGTGGTTGCCAGCTCTGAGCAAGAAGCCCTCATCCTTGAGTGCGATATGATCAAGAAATACCGTCCCCGTTACAATGTACGCCTTAAGGACGACAAGTCTTTCCCCTATCTGAAGGTGAGCACTAACGAGCCTTGGCCAGGCATCTATATCACTCGGCACAAGCAAGCGGATGGGGCTAGGTATTTTGGCCCTTCTGCCAGCGCCGGCTCAGTGAGAAAAACCCTGAGCCTAATAAAGAGAATTTTCCCCGTCCGCTCCTGTACTAGGAAGATCAGCGGTACCGATGAACGGCCTTGTCTGGATTACTATATTCACCGCTGCCTTGGGCCGTGCATCGGCGCTGTGAGCAACGAGAGATATCGGGAAGTGATACATCAGATTATCCTGTTCTTGGAGGGCAAGCCTGAGCTTGTGCTTCGTGGACTTAACGAAGATATGAAGGTGGCTGTCCGGAGACTTGAGTTCGAGAAGGCCGCTTTGCTTCGTGACCAGATTCGCGCTATCGAGAACGTCATAGAAGGGCAGAAGATTGCAGTAGCGCTAAGGGGTGAGCAAGATGTCATTGCCCTGGCGCAGAATGGAGAGCAGGCCTATGTGGAAGTCTTTTTCGTTCGCAATAGCAAGCTGATTGGCCGTGACCATTTCGTTATGGAGGGCATCTGCGATGAGAGGCCCAGCCAGACAATGGCCGACTTCGTGAAGCAATTCTATGCCTCGGCTTCATACATACCATCGGCAATATGGCTTCAACATCCAGTAGACGAATCGCCTGTGCTTTCCGAGTGGTTGGGAAGCCGGAGAGGTGGGAGCGTAAGACTCGAGGTTCCGCGTCGAGGAGCCAAGAGACATCTGGTAGATATGGTGGCAGGGAACGCCGATACAGGATTGCAGCTAGTCGGGACTACGCAGATGAACTCCGAGGCTATAGCCTCCGGTCTGAGAGAACTGCAGGTGAAGCTCTGCCTGCCTGAAGTACCGATGAGGATAGAGGCCTATGACATCTCCAATATTCGAGGCGCTTTGGCTGTAGGCGCTGCTGTTGTCTTCGAAAGAGGCTTGCCAAGACCAGCGCACTATCGACACTTCCGCATAGGAGCAGTGCGTTGTGCTGACGACTACGCGATGATGCAAGATATGCTCAGGCGAAGGTTCAGGAGAGGCCTGTCAGGGGAGGGCAACTGGGCACTCATGCCTGACCTGATCCTTATTGATGGTGGCAAAGGGCATCTCAATGCTGCTTTGGAAGTGACTCGTGAGCTGAGGCTCGATTCTATTCCTGTGGCTAGCTTAGCCAAGGAAAATGAAGAGGTCTTTGTATCAGGCCGGCCTGATGCAATCGTCATGTCGGCGGATTCCTCTGCTCTTCACATTCTTCAGAGAGCACGCGACGAAGCACACCGATTCGCTGTGACATATCACCGCAAGTTGCGGCTCAAGCAGGGCACTGCCTCGCTTCTGGATGTCGTTCCAGGCATTGGTCCCAAACGGAAGACCGCGCTGCTCAGAAGGTTTGGCTCAGTTCGAGGCATGAAGGATGCTTCAGCAGTGGAACTCAGCCAAGTGAAGGGGGTGAGTCTGGTCTTAGCTCGGAAACTGAAACAGTACTTATGAGCTTCGACAGACTCAAGGCGTTTCTTACGGCGAAAGCTTCAGCGTCATTATTGAAGTAGATATAGACATCTCTAACTTCTCCAGCTAGCTGAATGATTCTTAGCGCCCATCGGGATAGCTCTTCGTTAGAATAGCAGCTAGAATACAAGCTCTCGCTGCCATGAAAACGGATGTAGGCGAAGTCGCCGGTGGCAACGAGAGGGCAACTGAAGTCGGGCATATCGAAGACGCACAGGCCGATCTTGTACTCCTGCAGAATACGAAAAACGGAGTAATCGATCCACGATTCGTGGCGAAACTCAAAGACGTGCTGATACTCTGGAGGTAACGCAGATACGAAGCTCCGCAGCAATTCATCGTTGCGCTTCATGTTGGGTGGGAGTTGGTACAGGAGGGGGCCGAGTTTCTCTTTCAGCAATGCGGCGCGTGTCAGAAACCTGTCCATCGCTGAGCCCAGATTTCTGAGTCGCTTGATGTGAGTAATGAAGCGACTCACTTTGACGGCAAAGATGAAATTGTCGGGTGTGGACTCGCGCCAGGTGGCGAAAGTCTTCTCAGAAGGCAGATGGTAGAAACTGTTATTGAGCTCTACAGTGTCAAATTGATTGGCGTAGAACTGTAGCCATTTTGCCTTGGGCAGCCCTTGAGGGTAATACAAGCTATGCCAGTGGTCATAGTACCATCCGCTGCAACCAATATGAACCCTGTCTGGCGGTCTGTCTTTCATTGCTATCCAGCGGACTTGAATCTATGTCTGACGATATATTATACTATTGACTCAGAGGAGCTTCTTGGTGACTAGAGCGGAGTGGAACCACCCGTTACCATCCCGAACACGGAAGTGAAACGCTCCAGCACAGACGATACTTAGGGGGCAACCCCTCGGGAAAATATGTCGTTGCCAGGAGGCTTCTCATTACTCTGTCCACGCGCTGTGCCGAACCATCCTGATAAGTGCAAATCCTCCTTGTTTCTGATACCGTCAGCCACACTCTCGATCAGAGAATTATCGTTTATTGTGTGGGCAGCGATGGCTGGATAGGCTCTTATGATACTTGGCTCGCTCGGAGGTGTGGAATTCGGACAGGGGGAAACTGCTAGAATAGCTGGAGACAGGTGGCAAAACCCGAAGTAGAGATTGCTCAACTGCTGGCAAGATACCGGGTTCAAACAGGCAGGTCATTGAGCATAGGCACGGCCGAGTCAGCTACTGGCGGCAGAGTGGCCGATAGGCTTACCGATGTGCCAGGCAGCTCTGACTACTTTGGGGGCTCCGTAGTGGCCTATAGCAATGAAGTGAAGATCAACGTTCTGGGGGTGGATAGCAGGACTATCGAAGCGCATGGAGCTGTCAGCGAGCAGACGGCAATAGAGATGGCTGAGGGTGGGAGAAGGGTGCTGGGTGTGGACATATGCATTGCAGATACTGGAATTGCCGGTCCCTCCGGCGGTAGTCTTGGCAAGCCCGTGGGGCTGTTTTACCTTGGCTTGGCGGCTAGAGAGGGTAGTCTGAGCAAAGGGCATATGTTTCGGGGCGGCAGAGAAGAAAACAAGCGGGATGCTGCTGAAGAAATACTGAATACACTGAAACAGTATTTGCTGCAATTCATTCCGCTGGAGTGAGGACCAAGCATGGCCGAGTTCGACTTAAGCCAAATAAAGGAGCAGGCAAGAAGGAGTTTCGTCGAAGCTTGGATGTCGACTGCAGGGTATATTCCAACTGACACCAGAGTAAGCTTGCCGGGCAAAGGCAAACCTCACCCCCTGCGCGAACTGATACAGAAATCCAGGGAAATCCTGCTGAACCTCGGCTTTGACGAGGTGGAGAACCTGACGATCCTGCCCGATAGCGACGTGGTGAAGCAATACGGGCCTGAGTCTCGGGTCATTCTCGATAGGGCCTTCTACTTGGCGGAGTTGCCTCGCTCTGAGATAGGAGTGAGCGCCCGGAAAATGGGCCAGGTCGAGAAGATAGCGGGGAGGAAGGTTGATGTTGAGAGCCTGCAGATGATCCTGAGAGGGTATAAGAAGGGCGATATCGAGGCAGATGACCTTATTGAGAAGCTAATGAATGGACTGGGCATTTCCGATTACCAGGCTACCGAGATAGTGGACAAGGTCTTCCCCGAGCTCTACAGCCTTCGGCCTTTGCCGAGCAACAAGACTCTGAGAAGCCATATGACAGCTACATGGTTTCACACCTTGGCTGCGCTGCAAGACCGGGCAGGGTTGCCGCTGTGCCTGTTCTCGGTGGGCCCACGCTATCGTAATGAGCAAAGGGAAGATGCCCACCATTTGAGGGTTCATCATTCGGCGTCGCTGGTGATAATGGATCCTGAGATGTCTTTGGCCGCTGGAAGGGCGATAACGGAGGGAGTCCTAAAGCAATATGGTTTTGCAGATGTCAAGTTTGAGAGGAAGGCTGCAACGTCCAAGTACTACGCCCCTGGCCACGAAGAAGAGGTCTTCGCTACGTCCAGGGGAGATCTGGTCGAAATCGCTGATATTGGAATGTACTCACCCATAGCCTTGGCAAATTTCGACATCAGATATCCTGTGTTCAATGCTGGAATAGGTATTGAGCGTCTGGCGATGGTATTGTCTGAAGCGGATGATGTGAGAGGACTGGTATTCCCTCAGTTCTCGGTTTTTGAGTCTTCGGACGAAGAGATCGCGAAGTCCGTTGGGTATATCTCCAGCCCTGTGAGCGATAGAGCAAAGGAGATGGCGAAGGCGATTGAGGGGATTGCTCGAGAGCACAAAGATGAGGTAGCGCCATGTGAGTTCTTGGCTTGGAGTGATGACTCTGTTGAGGTATGGGTCGTAGAGGAAGAAGCGGGCAAGAGGCTAATTGGACCAGCTGGCTTCAACGAGATTTGCGTGGCTGGCGGTACTATCTATAGCGACGTCGTCGCCTCAGGAGTATGGACAGGGGTGAACTATATGCGTGGTATAGCAATGGGAGCGGCGGCCTTAGTGGAGAAGAGCGACAATGACATTGTCTACCAGGTGAAGACAGTAAAACACCTCTCTGACCTCAACCTGCAAATCCCTGAAGCCATACGACAGTATATAGAAGGGCAACAGAAACCGATAGGGGTTGGCGGTGCCGTGTTCGTGACCATAAAGGCACACGTATTACGGGAAAAGTCCCGAGAAGCACACAGTGAGTAAGGTGCCACAGAAACTTGCCCCACTGCGCAGCCCGCATAGAGGCATGATTAATATAATGCCTCTGCAGGCGGGCGGGATCCTCACCGATGCTGCTAGAGAGGCATTGACGGAATTTGGGGATGGCTATTCGGTGTGCGACTTCTGCTCGGGCGACTTGAGTGACATAACAATCCCCCCTGTACGGCAGTTTGTGCGCGAAATTCTGCCTCGTTTTCTGGGCTGTGAGGTTGCCGCCGTCACCTATGGGGCGAGGGATGGCGTGTTCATGGTGATGCATTCTATGGCTAACCCCGGCGACTCAGTTATCGTTGACGGCAATAGACACTATACCACTGCGGTTGCTGCTGAGAGGGTAGGGCTGGAAGTGATTGAGGTGGCGCACTCCGGTTATCCAGAGTTCGTAATCAACGTAGATGAATACGGGCCGCTTATAGAAAAACATGAGCCAAGGTTGATTGTCCTGACCTATCCAGATGGCAAATACGGGAATCTTCCTGATGCCAGGAGACTGGGAGAAGTAGCTCTGCACTATGATATTCCGTATGTATTGAATGCCGCATACGCCGTTGGCAGAATGCCAGCCAGAATGGATGACCTGGGTGCCGATTTCATTATTGGCAGCGGCCATAAGAGCATGGCTTCTGCTGGGCCTTCTGGGGTGCTGGGAATGAGGAAGAAATGGGAGGAAGTGGTCTTGAGGAAGTCCAAGGCCCATGGCAACAAGCAGGTTGAGTGTCTCGGCTGCACCTTGCGAGGTGTGCCGCTAGTCACACTTATGGCCTCTTTCCCTCAAGTTGAGGAAAGGGTCGGTCATTGGGATGAGCAGGTATCCAAAGCGCAGTGGTTTTCCGCTGAGTTGGAGAGGCTGGGATTCAAGCAACTGGGAGAGAAGCCGCATAGACATGATCTGTTGGCCTTTGAAACGCCAATGTTCTACGACATCTCCAAACGTGTTCGAGACAGGGGATATTTCCTCTACAAGGAGTTGAAGACAAGAGGAATCTGGGGGTTACAGCCAGGGATGACTAGAACCGTCAAGGTCTCAACGTTTGCCGCTGACAAAGAGCAGTTGGGTTTTGTTGTCGATTCCTTCAGAGATATTCTAGGAAAGTATGGGTGAGATGCCCTTGTTGAGACTCCAGCCGCCTAGCTGTCCTTCCACTTCCGCCTGTGAGCTTCCTTCAATTGCTGGCAATGCGCCGTGAATTGGTCTGACGTAATACTGTCCGTGCTCATAAGCACAGCATCTTCGCCGTTGTCTGAGTAATAGCCAGAGCGCCTGCCAACCACACGGAAATCATACTTCTCATAGAGTGCCTGTGCCATCGTGTTCGAGGCGCGTACCTCCAAGGTGATGAAGTCAGCATTCAAGCTGGCCGCCAGCTCTATGATGGCAATGAGCAGGTCTTCGCCTACTCCAAGTCGGCGGTAATTGTTTTCTACGGCGATAGCAATTACGTGTGCCTCATTCAACA
>DAOUEN010000059.1:0-4291 GCA_034430415.1 Dehalococcoidia bacterium | reverse complement strand
CCATCCCAGCATTCTTGCTGTGTTGCATTTCAGCCTCGTCGTTAAACTCAAATCTGTATCACCCTGCCACTCCTGGCTGCTATGGAAGCCCCGCGCATTCGCAAAGACAAGATGGCCAGTATAGATCAGGACACGGTTCCTCTTTGGCAGTGATGCCAGCACAGACAGCGTATCATGACAGTGAATGATTTCGGACACTTTCGCGTGCCTGCGGACATCGAGGATAAAACGAAAGAGATTGGGTGAGAGTGAATAGCGGACACCGTCTCTCACAAACTCCTTCTGCTCACCCCGCATAATTGCCCTAACGCTATGTCCTCTAGCCGCCAGCGCTCTACCCAAGCCACAGACGTGAGTGATCACCCCTGTGATATAGTCCCATCTTCCGCAATGAACAAGCAATACGTTCAATGGCTGCTGCCTGTGCGATCAATCACCTTCCCATAGCCGAGAGCGATCTCGTTCCAGTTGCTGCCAAGTACACCGTAGAGCAAAGGCATGCCTGACTTATGCTGAGCGTGGAGCTCCATGAGTCTCTCTGCTATTGCTTGGGAATCAGCTACAGGAACAAATATGGCACCTGCATAACCAGCTAGGCACTCTCGCATTGTGTCAAGGTCCGATGTGACGATAGGTCTGCCGTAGGCCATAGCGATATTGGCCACGCCGCTGCCGGCAGTTCTGAGGTACGGCAGCACCACTACGTCAGCGGCAGAGAAATACTGCGGAACCATGGAATCAGGTACGAACCCAGGGCTGTAAGTTATTTGCCCCTTGTAGGGGGAAGAGTCAATCATACCTCCAAGCGTAGTCTCATCTCCCCAGTCTTCGCCTGCAATGACCAATCTGGAGCATAGAGCTATTTCCCTCGGAAGTCTATTGAACGCCTCAACCAGATAGGGAACGCCCTTGTACTTTCTGATCATCCCAAAACAGAGGATAGTCAAACTCTCCTTGATTTCAAGCTCTCGCTTTGCTGCTTGCTTGTCAATACGTTTGTAGTAGACATCATACAGCCCGTGAGGTATAACAGCGATCCTCCTGTCGTTGATGCGGAAAACCTGAGCTATGGACTTCTTAACCGCGTTCGAATGAACCACAAGGCCATCAGCCTGTGATATCAACAGCTTCCCCATTACTCTGGAGTAGAGCCGAATGGGAAGGATGCTTTCTTCCAGGGTGTCAACTGTCTCGTGCATCTCAAGTATTAGCTTTGTCCCTATTCTTAGCCTGCTGGTGATCGCCAGGAACAGTTGCATGTGAGCTACCGAAGAAGTCCACCACTGCATTACCACTGCCTCAGGTTTCTGCTGCTTGACGAAGCGACAAGCCTGTATCCAACTGAGTGGTGAATACCAGTCCATGCCGTCATATTTCGCAATATCAGGTAGGAAACTCAGCGAACAATCGTCCCTGCCCACATTCCCCCGCCCGGGATATAGGAACTCTGGTAGAAGCTTGCGCAGCAGCACCACTGAGACGTGATTGTATTTGGAGAGAGCGTTGGCTAGGCAAATCGTGTACGCACTTAAGCCACTGAAGAACCTGGTGGATGGCCCCACAACGAGGAATCGCACTCTTTGAGTGTCGTCCATAGACCTTATTTCTCTTGGTGCTGCCTTCTAATAAGCAGGTTGTCTGTCGATGTCCGACCTGAGTCCGTAACGTATCCTCCAATACCGCAGTCCCCCGACTACTCCGGATGCATCAGCGATGGACATTCCCCTGCGTCGTCTAGAGGACTGGCCCTGTCTCTCTTAGCCTGTCCTCAATCTCAAGCAACAAGTGCATCCAGGGCATGTTGTAGTAGATGGGATGGTCGAAATCTCTATGTCGTCCACTGGATAGCTCGTCTGCAATCTCTCTTACTCCGTGCAGAAGAACCCTCTTGCATCCTGCAGAATGTCGAGCCGTCGGCTCCTGACGCCTTCCATGCCATATTGTCGTGCCGTGTGTTCCATGGTAGTCTGATTATAGTATAATCCGGCATTACAATTGTAGGGGTTGCTCTATTGAGCCACAGACTGTCGTCAATCCCTAGGGGAAAGCTCGGAGGGAAGAGAGGAGTGGATGCTCCAACGGTTTCTATCATCGTCCTGAACTGGAATGGACTTGGCGACACGATAGAATGCCTGGACTCCTTGAAGAAGATAGCCTATGTCGGTTATCAGGTTGTCGTGGTGGACAACTGCTCTGACGGCGATGACGCGGAGGTACTGAAAAGGCAATTTGATGGCTACATACATCTCATTTTGAACGACAAGAACTACGGGTGTGCTGAAGGCTTCAACACTGGAATACGCCAAGTGTTGGAGGACTCCAACTCAGAATACATCCTGCTGATGAATAACGACGTCGTGGTTGACCCAGGATTCCTGGGCCCTCTGGTGGAAATGGCGGAGAGCGATAAGCAAATCGCTATAGTAGGACCGAAGATCTACTACTATGACTACCAGGGGAGGAACGATGTAGTCTGGTCAGCAGGTGGCAAGATAAGATGGTGGGCTCCGGAGATTACTTGCCAAGTTGGGGAGAACGACAGCGATGTCTCAAAGTATCAGGCTACAACCACTGTGGACTGGATAAGCGGGGCGGTCTTGCTGTTCAAGCGCCACCTAGCTGAGGAAATTGGAATTCTCGACGCACGGTATTTCCTGGGTCCCGCGGACGTTGATTACTGTCTCAGAGCAAGGAGCCATGGCTTCACCATCGTTTGCGTCCCCTCGGCCAGAGCATGGCACAAGGTGGCGGCCTCTTTGAAGAGAGCCCACATACCGCGCGCAGATCCGGCAGCCTATTACCACTTCGTCAGACGGTCTTTCCCGATGCCTGTGTACTTCTACCAACTGCTGCTGTTTCCGGTTCTCCTGTCTCGGTGGGCAGTACTGTACTTGAGAGGGAACCGGGACAAACATGTGCTGCTGACATTCGTTTCCGCTTTCGCTAGGTTCATCCTCCACAACCCCAGACGCAAGCTGCAGCCGAAGCGCAGCTAGGAACCAGCCTTATTGGCAGGCCTTCTGTATGGCTGGTCCAAGATCGGAGATTCAAGGACACTATGAGTGGGGGTTCGTTTCTCTCCACGCTTGGAGCGCCAAGCTGTCAGGTAGCTCCACATCATTGTCAGTTATCAGTTGGCCCGGCTCGATGCGCCTCACAACCACTGTGTTTGTCAATAGGCCTATGGGTACGTGCTTCGGCTCATCCGCGATCCTGATTGCTGTACCACGCACATCGAAGTTCCCGATCCCTCGGCTGATAGCATCCCCTGGCATCAGGCACCTCTTCGCCACAGCCCCGACGCTGATGGTAGGGCTCACACCGTTGTTGAGGAGCACTCCTCCACCGTTGAGCACTCTCCTGATCGTTTTTGCAATCTCCAGATGGCAGAGGTGGAAGCTACGCAGCAGCACGTAGTACGGCCCTTCGCCCATCTTGAAGTATGTCAGGAAGGCTTTCTGCCTCTCATCATGTCCAGCGACGATAAACACCCCGGGAGGAGACTTGGGTGAGAGTATGTAGTCGCTTATTGGACGGCCAATGATACTGGCGCGCTCAGCCAGGGCTCTCGCTCCCGTCGTGACATCCTCGGAGGGAATGCCGAGCAAGCCAGGCACGGCTATTTCGGCACCCAGGCCATTTGCCACCAGCGCCTGTTCTATCTCAACCTTCGTGCCATCCGTAAAGGAGATCACCTTGTCCAGGCTGATGTTCTGCTTCTTGGCCCAGAACTCCATCTCGTCTCTGTTGGGACAATGGTTGAGAAAGCCTTTGACGTTACCGTAGACCACAGGCCTGAATCCCATTTGTAGTGCGTCCTCACGCAAGGCCGCCAGACAGCCAGGTTGATCTCCCTCCGCTTCGGTAATGAATCCTCTGCGTGCAAAGTATGAGCCCGTTGTCACATGCATCTCGGCATCCATCGTGACTACTGGAACTGAGGCCTCCATTGCTTGATCAATGACGGCTGTGGCGTTGATCACATCCCCGCTACACTCTACAACGACATCGGCATTGCTGATCAGCTCATCAACCGAACACGTCAATAGATCCTGTCTGGGGAAATCACTACGTGCCAGAGGATTCGTGCGAGTCAATACGCTGCACACTGTCAGCTCATGTTGTTCTTCGAGGGCCAGGATCAGGCCCTTGGCTATGAACCCGGTGCCAACAATCCCGACTCTGCTCACTCGGTCCAGAGTTGTCCTCCCTTGTAGGCCAGCATCAACTCCCATAGTCCCTTGTCACCGCTGCCTCTGCCCTGTAGGCAGGTTCTGGCGACTTCCGGTTA
>DAOUEN010000058.1:0-5306 GCA_034430415.1 Dehalococcoidia bacterium | reverse complement strand
CGATTCGGGTCATCTCTACAGCGAGGCTGTGCCGATAGATGAGGCCTTGTGAAGGGAATGCGGCTAAGGAGGCGCGAAATGCCGGAATACAAAAAGAGAGCCTACATCAGAATAGGGGCTGGCGTTGCCGCACTGCTCCTACCATGGGTCCTGGGGGCCATGTACTGGACCAGCACACTGGGAATAGTCATCTTCTGGATTCTCGGTATCGGCGGGATCGCCCTCATTGTGTCGGGATGCCGTATCTACGCAAAGGGCAGAAAGTAACTTTTCCTGTTTCCCTGGCAGCTGGCGTTGCCCGGGCTACTTCTTGGATTGCTGTGAATCCTTGTCGGTGGCGCACTGGCAGGGACACCACAGCCACCTGAGGAATCCCACGAGTTTGCACGCTCCCTTTGTATCCTGCTCCTCGGCAACCGGCTTCGCGGGACTTTTCTTAGATTTATCCTTAGCCATTACTTATCCTCCTGCACAGCGGCAGCAGACACCTAACTGTTCTCCAGGCGATAGCTGGTGTGTGGGAATCTTATCCACGGATTTGGATATCGGGGTGAGAGGATTCGAACCTCCGACCACCTGAACCCCATTCAGGTGCGCTACCAGACTGCGCTACACCCCGTCGCCGTATCCGCCCTAGTATGCTATCATAACGAGTTCATCGGAGCAACGACTGCTCCACTCCTTTGGTAGAAAGTCATTGAGCAAGAAGCGGAAAACATCCCAGCCGAAGATAGTCCCCACCCAACGCCAGGCCTCCAAGTGGGAACGTCAGAAAAGGATACGCCGCATCATCACCTATGCCGGCATCGCCTTCCTGGCCGGCCTCATAGCCATGGTGAGCTATGGATACTACGATCACAAGATAAAGCCTCTCCGCGAGGTTGTCATTGTGGTGAACGACTCTTCGTTCGACCTGGGTTACTACATAGAGATGTTCGACGCCTACAGCACGGGCATAGACCCATCCCAGTTCCAGTTCATGGTCGACACGGTTGCCAGCCAGATCGTACAGGACGAGGTCCTCCGGCAGGGAGCCGACAGCCTCGGGATCGAGGTCAGCTCCAAGGAGATCGACGAGGCAATCGAGAAGGGAGATCTACCCGACGGAGAAGCGTACCGGGACATAATAGCTGTCAGTATATTGAGGGACAAACTTCAGGAGCATTTCGCCTCTCAGTTGCCCGACATCATGGAACAGGCACACGTCCAGGTGCTGCTCCTCGAAAGCCGAAAGGTATCCTCCGACGTGATGACAAGACTGGAGAACGGCGAGGACTTCGCTGCCCTGGTAGAGGAGTTCTCCTGCAACCCGCAATCTGAAGGCGACCTGGGCTGGGTACCCCGGGAATCGATACTCAACCCGCTCATCGGCGATGCCGTCTTCGACCTGGAACCGGGGGAACTGCGCTTCATCCCCGATGAGGCCGCAGCCAAAAACATCGGGTACTGGCTGATAGAGGTCCTGGAGAAGGATGACACGCAAGGGATCAGAGTAAGGGTAATCATGCTGGGGAGCCAACAAGAAGCCAACGAGATCAAGGCCCAGCTCACCGCAGACAACTTTGCCGAACTGGCTCAGGAGTATTCCCAGTATGGCGCCGCCGAAGAGGGGGGTGAGTTGGGCTGGCTCAACGAGGGAGACATGAACAGCGAAGCCTTCGATGAGGCAGCCTTCAATCTCGACCTCAATACCATCAGCGAACCGATCAAAGATGAAATGGCATATACCACAGGTGGCTACTGGATAGTCCAGGTGCTGGACAAAGGCGATCGTGAGCTCAGCGAGAGTGTTCGAGGGGGCCTGGCGACGAAAGCCTTCAACGAGTGGTTCAGAGAGTACCATGACAGCAGCATAGTCGAGACCTTCCTTGACGCAGCCCAGCAGGCCCGGACTATAGAAGAGGTATCAAAAGGGAGGACGCCGTGACGAAGGATATCGGCGTTGCCCTGCTGGGCCTGGGGGTCGTGGGCAGTTGTGTGGCCGACGTTCTCCTGGGCAAGGCGGACAAGCTGGCAGAGCAAGTGGGAGCTTCCCTGATATTGAAGAAGGTGCTGGAGCGCAACACAGGCAAGCGACACAGCGCCAGACCCGATCCCCAAACGCTCACGGACCGGGCCGAAGACGCCATAGACGACCCCGAGGTGGACATAGTGATCGAGCTCCTCGGCGGCGAACATCCGGCCCTGGAATACATCACGCGGGCCATTACCAACAACAAGCACGTGGTTACAGCCAACAAGGAAGTGATGGCCAAGTACGGATACAAGCTGCTCTCGCTGGCCCAGAAACACAACGTCGACCTCCGCTACGAGGCAAGCGTAGGCAGCGGCATACCCCTCATATCCTCCTTCCTTCAGGACCTGGCAGCCAACGACATCTCGGCAATCTATGCCATTCTCAACGGCACCACCAACTACATTCTCAGTCAAATGTCACAGGAAGGGATAGACTTCCGCTCTGCTCTAGAGCAAGCCCAGAAGCTAGGTTACGCTGAAGCCAATCCTGCCAACGACATCGAGGGAATGGATACTACCTACAAGCTGGCCATCCTGGCCAGCCTGGCCTTTCATACCCCGCTGAGCCCGAAGAACATATATTGCGAGGGCATCTCCCGCCTTGCCACTGATGACTTCCGCTATGCCAGAGAATTCGGCTATGCCATCAAGCTCCTGGCCATCGCCAGGCGCCTGCCCGATGCAATTGAAGTGCGGGTTCATCCCACCTTTACGCCCCAGAACTCCCAACTGGCCAAGGTGGATGGGGTGTACAACGCCATTCAGGTGGAGGGCGACCTGGCAGGCAGACTGGTCTTCTACGGCCGGGGGGCCGGAGGTTTGGCAGCATCCAGCGCCATCATGGCCGACGTGTTGACCATAGCCAGAAACGCCTGCCGCGGGGTCACCAACATTCCCCGGGTGGAGTTGAGCCAGAGAATACCCGTCAAAGCCATGTCGGACGTCAAGACACGCTACTACTTCAGGTTGCAGGTAGCCGACCGCCCCGGCGTCCTGGCCCAAATCTCCAAGGTACTGGGCGACAATCTCATCAGCATCTCCTCCGTCCTGCAAAAGGAAAGCGACTTGAGTTCTCAGAGCGCCGTGATTGTCATCATGACGCACCCGGCCGAGGAGAAAGCAGTGCAAAAGGCCCTGAAGGACGTGAGACATCTGGCAGTGGTGAAAGAGGTCAGCAACTTCATCAGGGTCGAAGGATGAAGCAGGGCGTAATACACCAGTACCGCGACTTCCTCCCCATCACTCCGGCCACACCCACGATCACCCTTGGCGAGGGCGATACACCGCTGGTGAGGTCAAGGACGCTGGAAAAGCAGCTTGGCTGCCGCGAGCTTTACTTCAAATGTGAAGGGTGTAACCCCACCGGCTCTTTCAAAGACCGCGGCATGGTGGTAGCGGTGGCCAAAGCGGTGGAAGGCGGCAGTTCCAGCATCATCTGCGCTTCCACAGGCAACACCAGCGCCTCAGCAGCGGCCTACGGGGCCCGATTCGGGCTCAAAACCGTTGTCGTTATCCCCAAGGGGAAAATAGCTATGGGCAAGCTGGCTCAGGCTATGGTGTACGACGCCAGGATCGTGGGGGTAAAAGGCAACTTCGACCAGGCACTTGATATAGTCCGTGCCCTCACCGAGAGGCACCCCGTCACTCTGGTCAACTCGCTAAACCCGAACCGCATCGAGGGCCAGAAGACAGCAGCGTTTGAGGTCGTGGATGAGCTAGGCGACGCTCCCGACTACGTGTTCATACCTGTGGGCAACGCAGGCAACATCACTGCCTACTGGAAGGGATTTGTAGAGTATCGCCTGAATGGCAGGACAAGCCACACTCCCAAGATGATGGGCTTCCAGGCCGCGGGCGCTGCTCCCATCGTGTACGGCAGAGTCATCAGACAGCCCAGAACCATCGCCACAGCCATCCGCATTGGCAATCCGGCTAGCTGGCAGAGGGCAGTGGCAGCCCGAGATGAGTCAGGTGGCATCATCGACTGCGTCACCGACGATGAGATAATGAGCGCCTACAGGCTGACGGCAGCCCGGGAAGGCATCTTTGCCGAACCGGCCTCGGCTGCCTCAGTGGCGGGACTCATCAAGCTGTCGCAGAGACAGGACTTCTCCGGCCAGAGGATAGTCTGCATCCTTACGGGGACAGGGCTGAAAGACCCCACCATACCCACCAGCTTTGCCCGGCCTCCGGCGGAGCTTCCTGCCGACCTGGCTGTCGTGGAGAAGGCTCTGGAGTGGAACTGACGCGCAATGCGTGGCTGTAGCTTTTCGCAATGACAGCCGCCGTTCCCTTGAAGAAATGAGGAGCTCAGATGGTTAATGAAAACAAGCTAAAGACAGCGATGGCCTCAATAATCGAGGCCATAGGTGAGGACCCGCAAAGAGAGGGCATAAAGGACACGCCTCAGCGTATTGCCGAGATGTATACCGAGCTGTTCTCAGGCCTGGACGTCGACCCTAAGAGCGAGCTATCGATTAGCTTTGATGAAGGCCACCAGGAGATGATAATCCTGAGGGATATCCCCTTCTATTCTATGTGTGAGCATCACCTCCTGCCCTTCTTCGGAGTGGCCCACGTGGGCTACATACCAGGTACAAGCGGCCGGGTGGTGGGAATAAGCAAGCTAGCCAGGGTAGTGGAGATAGTCGCCAGGCGTCCTCAACTCCAGGAGAGAATGACCCGCCAGATCGCCGATGCCATCTTCGAAGCCCTTGATCCTGACGGCGTGGCCGTAGTCATTCAGGCCGAACACCTGTGCATGATCATGCGCGGCATCAAGAAACCGGGCACCAATGTGGTCACGTCGGCAGTCAGAGGGACCTTCTGCACCAAAGCGGTTACCCGCTCCGAGTTCATGTCGCTGATTCAGGGCAAATAGCCACTCATTCGTGGCGCAAAGACTCGATGGGGTCCAGCCGCGCCGCCCTGACCGCCGGATAGAGGCCCGAGACAAGCCCAACCGAGCCTGCTACCCCCACCGCCAGAAGAATCACATCGCCCGGAACCGTGGCCGGGAAGGGAAGGCCCATATTGGTCAGCGCGCCGGCACTCACCCTTACTATGATCCAGCCCAGGCCTACCCCTATGGCGCCGCCACAGAGACTCAGCACAGCGGCTTCAGTAAGGAACTGCGTCCGCACGTCACGGCGTTTGGCTCCCAGCGCTTTGCGAAGCCCGATCTCCCTGGTGCGCTCCGTCACCGAAACCAGCATGATGTTCATTATTCCGATCCCCCCAACCAGCAGCGAAATGCCGGCAATGGCTCCCATGATGAGCTCTCCCACTGC
>DAOUEN010000057.1:0-13297 GCA_034430415.1 Dehalococcoidia bacterium | reverse complement strand
TGTCCCGGTAGCTGTGTCTATTGCCCTGGTTCCCCCGGAGCCCCGAAGAGCTACACTGTGGAGTCCCCTGCGGTCCTCCGTGCTATCAGGTGCGGCTTCGAGGCCGGAAGGCAGGTGGAATTCAGGCTTGAAACATTGGCTGCTATGGGACACGTTCTGGACAAGGTGGAGCTTATCATTATGGGGGGTACGTTCTTGGCTTACCCTGAGGAATACCAGTATCAGTTTGTCAAGGATTGCTATGATGCCCTCAACGGTGTTCCTTCGGCCGACCTGGAGGAAGCCAAAAAGCTGAATGAGATGGCCGACCGCCGTTGCGTGGGATTGTGCATTGAAACAAGGCCTGACTGGTGTGGAGCAAGGGAGGTCAAACGTATGCTTGACTTCGGCGCTACCAGGGTGGAACTCGGGGTGCAGACGCTGGACGATAGGATTCATCGCCTGACAAGAAGAGGGCACGGCGTGGCTGAGGTTGTCTCTGCCACGAAATTGCTGAGGGACTATGGCTTCAAGGTGTACTATCACTGGATGCCCGGCTTGCCGAGCTCAACGCCCGAGCATGATCTGGAGCTTTCGCGGGAGTTGTTTGATGACGAACGGTTCCGGCCTGATGGGCTGAAGCTCTATCCTACACTGGTTGTAGCGGGAAGTGAGCTGGAGGAGTGGTATCGGGATAGCCGCTATAAGCCCTATGATAACGACGAGATGGTGGATTTGCTGGTGCAGATCAAGAAGTTAGTTCCCAAATATGTCCGGATTCCCAGGCTGATGCGGGATATTCCAGGCAAATTCATTATCGCTGGCTGCAGGGATCTGGCGCTGAGGGGGAGCATCAGGAACAGAATGAATGAGCTGGGTGTGCACTGCAAATGCATTCGCTGCCGGGAATATGGACACAGGTTCAGGGATGGCTGGTCAATCACTGAGCCCGTGCTGACGAGAGTGGATTATCGGGCTTGTGGAGGTAGGGAGATATTCCTCTCGTATGAGGATGCCGGCGAAACGCTGTTTGGCCTGCTGCGGTTAAGAGTGGATGCTGGATTGGTCTCTATAAGGGAGTTGCACGTTTTCGGTTCAGAGGTTTCTTTGGGCCAGAAGCAAGAACGAACTGCACAGCACCAGGGCCTAGGAGTGCAACTGCTGCAAGAGGCGGAAAAAATAGCTTCGGAGGAGTTCCACGCACGGAGTCTGAGCATCTTGAGCGGCGTAGGTGCCAGAGAATACTACCGGCAGCTTGGGTATCGCCAAGTAGGCGCCTACATGGTCAAGGAGTTCGCCCGTTCCTCCTAGATGAAGCTATCCTTTAGCCTTGACACCAGCTGTCCGATGCTCTTCCCCTCTGAATTGATGCGCGCTATGAACTCGTCCAGCTTGTCATGCTTCTGGCTATCGGCCAAGTCATCCAGCCTCTCATAGTGGCCCATTCTCCTGCCCAGTATGAAGTTGAGCCTCTCTTCCTCTGACAGACTCAAGTATCTGCTTATGACGTTCAGGCATTTCTGCTTGTCCTGAGGCATTTTGCCTTCCACCTCCGGCAGCAAGTTGATGATGTGGTCGCTCACCAGGTGGCTGGTGAGCTCCAGTCTATCGATGAAAGCGCCTATTTCCCTGACTACCCCGTCCTCTGTTTGTAGATGGAAACGTCCATCCTGTAGTCTTGACCACAAAGGCATACTCGGGGAAACGTGAAGCGTGCGCAGTCTGATATAATCGGGGTCGATTTCGTTCAGCACTCTGGCGGTTTCTGTGGCATGTTCGTGGGACATCTCCTCGCCTCCCAGGCCGGGCATGACATATTCGCACAAGGATATCCCTGACTCCTTGATCTTTCTTCCACCCCTTATGTGCTGCTCGGCAGTTGCTCCCTTCTGCATGTAAGCAAGCAGAGGGTCATAGCCCGTCTCCAACCCGGTGTGAATTCTTGTCAGCCCGGCGTCCTTGATCTCTCCTAGCTCTTGCAGCGATTTCCTCGCCGAGGTATGAGAGCGCGAATAGGAGGTTATTCTGTCTAGAGTTGGGAAAGTTTCCTTCAGCGACCGAATGACCTGAACCAACTCTGGAGTCCTCATGATGAGGCTGTTAGAATCCTGAAGGAATGCGGACTGTCCTCCAGCCCACAGCCAGAGGGCGACGTTGCGCACACACTGGTCCCACTGTGGTTGCCTGTACAGCATTGCTGCCACTTGCTCCACCTCATTGCCGTAGCCCATTCTCCAGGCTTTCGCCCTTATGCCCTCGCTGATGGCCCTGGCTGACTCGATGTCTTTCAGGATTTCACCTACCGGCCTCAGCTCAAATCTGGTCCCCTTGTAGAGGTGACAGAAGAGGCATCTGTTCCAGGGGCAGTTTCTGGTAGCCCTTATGAGGAGGGAATAGGCCTCGCTCGGGGGCCTTATCGGCCCCAACTCAAAAGGACGATACAGGTTCTCCATCTTCGGGGGACTTGGTATTCACGATGTCGGGCTGTGCTCAATCGGCCTCTCGGTGTCAGAAGAGCTTCGCCTGTCAGTGCGAGTGAAGCCAGATGATGTCATCTGAGCAAGAAGCCGCTGTGGCACATTGCACCAGCCGTTTACAGGATATTCGGGGTATTGTATCGCTACTGGCGAAGGACAGGCAAATGCATAGACCCTCACTCACTGGTTGTGATAGCATTGGCAATTCCAATGAACCAGGTTGACCGAGATGCTTTGCAGGGCGGGATCTCACAGAGGGGCATCAAGGTAGTGTCTTTCGATGCTGAAGGGACGCTGGTGACGCACGACTTTAGCTACACTGTGTGGCAGGAGGCTATCCCGGCCCTTTACGCCATGAAGAAGGGTATTGAATATGACCAGGCCGAGAGAATTGTGTTTACCGAGTATGACAGGGTCGGCGACCAGAGGCTGGAGTGGTACGATGTGGCTTACTGGTTGAGATACTTTGAGCTGGGTACACTTGAAGCTCTTCTCCAAGGCTGCCGGGACAAGGTACGTTGCTACCCTGAAGTCAGAGGAGTTCTCTCCTCCCTGGCTGGTCGCTACAAGCTGATTGTCTGTTCGGGCACTCCGTTGGAGCTACTGCAACCCCTGCTGGAGGGTATCAGTTCCCACTTTGCTCGTGTCTTTTCTGCCCCTTCCCACTACAGACAGTTGAAGACCTCTGATTTCTACCTCTGGGTATGCCAGGAGATGAAGGTGAGGCCGGGCGAAGTTGTCCACGTGGGCGATAGCTGGCAGTCTGATTTTGTGAATCCCAGGCAAGTCGGCCTTCGTGCTTTCTACCTTGATAGATCAGGGAACGACCACCAATCGCTGACTGATCTCCGGCAGCTTGAGCGCGATCTGTTGGAGTAGGGTATCGAAGGGACTCGGCTCCAAACTGGGAGAGATTCAGGGATTAGGGGTGGGGCTATTGACAATTTTAAGACGCCCATATTAACATAGACGCTGAAAACTGAATATAGGAAAGGCTGAGAACAGGACTAGTACAGCCTGAGGCGGAGTGCAGAGAGTCGGGTAAGGTGTGAGCCGATACTTGCGCTAGGCTAGAATGGACCTGGGAGCCGCAAACCGAAAGACCAGCGTCGAGTAGGCTTTGCCGCAGGGGTAGCGTTATTATAACCCAGGGTATCGCTATTGGGTAGCTGTACCCGAGAGAGATGGTCGTTAGGCCGAATTAGGGTGGCACCGCGAGGAATTAGCCTCTCGCCCCTTGGCGAGAGGCTTTTTGTTATTGAAAGGAGGAATGACTATGTTCATCGTATTGCAGACCTGGCGTCGGGGCACCGACGCTAAAGCATGAGGAACCACCGCAAACAGCAAACCATAACGAAAGGAGATTGAGAAATGGATAAGAGAACAAAGTTTGTACTTGATGAAAAGGACATGCCGACCCATTGGTATAACATTCTGCCTGACCTTCCTGAGCCGCTGCCACCTCTGCGCCACCCCGTGACCAAGGAAGTGTGTCCGCTGGACATGCCTCTACCTCCTCCGCTGTTTCCCGATGCGATCAACAGGCAGGAGTTCAGCACGGAGCGCTACATCGAAATCCCCGAGGAAGTCCAGGACGTGTACCGCACTTGGAGACCGACGATTCTGCACCGGGCGTACCGTTTGGAGAAGGCTTTGGACACACCGGCCAAGATCTTCTACAAGTACGAAGGGACTAGCCAGGCAGGCAGCCACAAGCCGAACACGGCAGTGGCCCAGGCCTACTATGCCAAGAAGGAAGGATTCAAGCGGCTGGCTACCGAGACCGGTGCCGGGCAATGGGGAAGCGCCCTGTCTATGGGCACTATGTTCTTCGGTCTTGAATGCAAGGTCTATATGGTCAGGGTAAGCTACAACCAGAAGCCTTACCGTCGCGTTCTGATGGAGACCTGGGGAGCTCAATGCGTGCCGAGTCCCAGCCCGGATACCGAGATAGGGCGCCGTATCCTGGCGGAAGATCCCGACTCCCCGGGCAGTCTGGGTATAGCCATCAGCGAGGCCATAGAAGATGCCTTCGGCCGCGACGACACCAAGTACTCCATAGGCAGCGTCGTCAATCACGTCCTGCTGCACCAGACCGTGAATGGCCTGGAGGCCAGGAAGCTGATGATGGAGCAGGCCGACGCCTATCCCGACATTATCGTCGGCTGCATAGGCGGTGGTTCCAACTTTGCCGGGCTGTATCTGCCCTTTGTCAAGGACAAGATCGACGGGACGAAGCCAGACCTGAGGATCATCAACGTCGAGCCTGCAAGCTGTCCCACGGTCACCAAAGGCCTCTATGCCTGGGATTATGGAGATGTCGCCGGTATGGCTCCTATCGTCCATATGTACACCTTGGGTCATACCTTTGTGCCTCCGCCGGTGCATGCCGGGGGATTGCGTTACCATGGGATGGCACCCATTATCTGTCACCTTCATCGGTTGGGACTTGTTGAGGCCAGAGCAGTGCCTCAGTTGAGCACCTTCGAAGCTGGGATTATGTTCGCTCGCACCGAGGGCATTATCAGCGCTCCCGAGACCGACCACGCCATCAGGGTGACGATCGACGAAGCCCTCAAGTGCAGGGAGTCCGGCGAGTCAAAGACCATCCTGCTGGCCCACAGTGGTCATGGGCATTTCGACATGGGTGCCTATGATGACTACCTGGCGGGCAAGCTTCAGGATTATGACTATCCTGAGGAAAAGGTGAAGGAAGCTCTAACTCATCTGCCAAAGATGTAGACCGCTGGTGCGAGAGCAGGAATAGCTAGGTCGTACTCAGCGGGTCAGGATTGTGGCTATGGTGCTGGAGAGACATGCGCCGGCTGCCCCGGCGCATGTCTCTGAACCATGTGTGGTGGCAAATTGACAGGGATGCTAATATTGTAATCCAGTTTTGGACTTGTGTTGAGCAAGGATCAGCCAAGTAGAAGCTAGAAAGCGAGGAGACACAATGAGTGAACAGAGTACATTCGAGCGGTTGAAAGAGTTGGTCGTGGAACTGCTGGAAGTTGATGAGGCGAAAGTGGTTCTGGAGGCATCTTTTGTTGATGACTTCGGTGCTGATAGCCTGGATCTCATAGAGATGATGACGGCGGTGGAGGAAGCCTTTGGAATTGAGATTCCCGACGAAGATGCCGGAAAACTGCAGACTGTTCAGGATGCAGTTGACTACGTCGAGCTGAAGAGCAAATGATGAATAAGAGAAGGGTGGTTGTCACCGGACTTGGTGCTGTCACCCCTTTAGGTATTGGTGTCGAGCAGTCATGGCGGGCGCTGTGCCAGGGCAAATCCGGAGTGTCAAGGATCACCAGGTTCGATGCCTCCGGCTTCAAGTCACAGATCGCAGCTGAGCTCAAGGACTTCCATGCTGAGGACTTTATAGACAAGAAGAAGGCTAGAAGGACTGATCCCTTTATCCACTATGCGCTGGCCGCTAGCCAGATGGCATTGGATGATGCTCGACTGACCATCAACGCCAGCAATGCTACTAGAGTGGGAACAGTGTTCGGCACGTGTGTTGGCGGTATGCTGACCTATGAGAAGAACTGCTTTATCCTTCGGGATGATGGTCCGGATAAGATCTCCCCTTTCTTCATCACCGGTTTCATACCGAACATGGCAGTGGCAGAGATTTCGATTGTTTTTGGCGCCAGAGGACCAAGTAAGTGTGTAGTTACCGCCTGTGCTACTGGCAGCCATGCTATCGGCGATGCTTTCAGACATATCCAATATGGCGAGGCAGACATCATGATCGCCGGGGGGAGCGATGCCTATATTCTGCCGGTAGGCGTCGCCGGCTTGATTAGAATGGGAGCGGTATCTTGCAGAAACGACGAGCCAGAGAAGGCGTCGCGTCCCTTTGACCAGGACCGTGATGGCTTCGTGATCGGAGAGGGGGCTGGAACTGTGATTCTCGAAAATATGGAGTTGGCAAGGATGCGAGGAGCCAGGATCTATGCTGAGCTTGTGGGTTACGGTTCCAATGTTGATGGCTATCACATAACAGAGGCTGACAGCGAGAACCAGGCGAGGTGCATTGCACTGGCTTTAGAAGACGGCGGTGTCTCACTTGGCGAAGTCGACTATATCAATGCTCATGGCACTTCCACCAGAAGCAATGACAGGTCGGAGACTGAGGCGATAAAGATCGCTTTGGGGGACTACGCTCGCAGAGTGGCCATAAGCTCCAACAAGTCCATGATGGGCCATCTGTTAGCGGCGGCGGGGGCGGTGGAAGCCATCTTCACTGTGCTTACGATTGCAGAGGGCACAATTCCCCCGACAATAAACTATGATACTCCGGACCCTGAATGTGATCTGGACTACGTCCCCAATGTGGCTCGAAGGGCAGAGGTCAACACAGCCCTATCTGAATCCTTCGGCTTTGGCGGGTCCAATGCAGTACTCGCCTTCAGAAGGCCCTCGGACTAACCTCTATTGTCGGTTCTCCCGAGTTTATTGCTCGGGGACCATGTCTTTTATGCTTCTTCTATCAGACCTATGGTCAGAGTGCCCGGCCCCACATATGTTCCTATGGTTGCTCCGCACTGCGACCTGTAGATCCTGTCCTTGGGGAAAGAGGTAATCAAGCGCGCGGATAGCTCCTCGAGCTCCTCGGGGGTAGTGGTATGAGCTATAGTCATTTCCTTGATGCGAGGGAACTTCTGGGCCAACTCGCATAGTCTGGCCAATCCTTTGGCTTGACCCCGTACCCTTTCCAGAGGGTATACCTCTCCGTCCCGGATCTCTATCAGAGGCTTGACGTTGAGCACCGAGCCCAGGAGTGTCTGTGCCTTGCCTATTCTTCCTCCCTTGTGTAGGTACTCCAGTGTGTCCACCAGGCCGAAGTAGTGTGTGTTTGGTATGTCTTTGGCCATCGTGGCCGTGATCTGGTCCAAGTCTGCCCCGGCCAGGGCTGCCTTGGCAGCAACTATGGCCAGGAGCCCTAGACCCATCGACGCAGAGAAGGAATCAACTATCTCTACGCGGCAAGATGCCTCCATGCCTTCCTTACCTACCAGCGCGGAGTTGTAGGTTGCGCTCAATTTGCTGGAGATGTGGATGGAAATGACTTCATCAGTCTGAGCGGCAAGGTTGTTGTAGGTTTCGGTGAAGGTACCTGAGGATGGCGCAGAGGTCTTGGGGAGTTGGGGCTCCTTAATCAGCCTGTCGTAGAATTCCGCGGTGCTGATGTCCACTCCATCGCGATGCACCTCATTGCCGAAGTGGATGTAGAGAGGTACAACAGTGATCCCCAATTCCTGTGCCACCTGTGCCGGGATGTCGGATGTGCTATCGGTTACTACTTTGACGGCCATTGTCTCCTCCTTCGCTTAAGGGTTCAGTAGTATGTCTATACTGGCCTCCAACTCTCGCTCACTGGCGAAGGGCCCTATCTTTGCGTAGCGGACGAGGCCGTGGCTATCGATGAAGAAAGTGGTGGGCGTGAAGCGTATCCCGTAGCTGGACGTTACCTGACCGCTTCCGTCCAGAGCCACAGTGAAATGCATATCGCTGTCGCCGAAGAACTGTTGCACCTTCGAAGCGCTCTCCATCACGTTTACCGCTATGATTGTGGCTTCGTCGGCGTACTGCTTGGCTACAGTATCGAAATAGGGCATTTCTTCAGCACAGGGAGGGCACTTGACGGCCCAGAAATTGAGTACCACGGCAGTCCCGTGCAGTTCCGATAGGGTAATTTCTGCCCCTGTCATGGTGGGGAGGGTGAAGTCCGGAGCTGCAGGTTCTTCTTCTATGTACATGAGTCCCAGCTCTTCGGCAGAACTGGCAGACCCAGAACCGCTATCACTGCAGCCTGCGGCGCACAGGGAACACAAGGCAGCAAGCAAGCACGCTGCTAATAGTCGCCCATTGAACCATTCATGTATCATTGGCCAATCACCTCTCACCAGTTGCTGATGTAGCCTAACTTGCCCGTGAGCATGAGGACGCCCACTCCGATAAGGAAAGCGGCGCTTGCTACTGAAGTAAGCACGGCATGGCGGCTAAGCCATTTCAGGTAGCGGGAGGCTGTCCCTATAGCCAAGCCCACGCCGATGAAAGGCAACCCCAGACCCAGGCAATAGGCGAGCAGGAGATAGATCCCCTTCCATACTGTTTGTGAAGTCCATGCCAGGGCCAGTATGCCGCCAAGAACCGGCCCAACGCAAGGAGTCCAGCCAAGAGAGAATATGGCTCCTATCAATAGAGACCTGAGATACCCTGAGCGCTTCACGTGGGCGAAGTCGACACGCTTCTCATAGTTCAGCCAGGGTACTTTCATTGCCGCCAGCAAGAACAGCCCGAATACTATCAATAACGTGCCTGCTGCGTTGCGCAGCGTCTCCGCTGGTATCATCGCCCCCAACAGACCCAGAGATGCCCCCAGGGCGGTAAAGACCAGGGAAAAGCCGGCTATGAAGCTAAGGGTGTGAAACAGTACGTGTCTTCGGCTCGGGGGCTCGGAACTGAGAACGGACGTGCCGGCGATGTTGGCCAAGTATACCGGAACCAGGGGCAAGATACACGGCGATAGGAATGAGAGTATGCCGGCGACAAAAGCTACCGGGAAGGTTACAGCCAAGATCCGGATGCTCCCTTGCCTTTCATTGTGGCTTCCTGCTTTTGTCCTCGCAAGTGCTTTCTTGCTGTCGGTTCGAAGATCCAGTCTCTCTCGGAGAGACGGATGTTCCTGGTAGCAGAGGCTAAAGTCCCATTATACTACAACCAGAAGGGGAAACAAGGGTAACAAGTACTCCCGGCTTCAGCCAGCTCTCATCCTGTGAGGGATGTCCTCCCGGAGATATGGCAGCTGCAGTGTCAAGTTCGTGCCTACCAGCGGGGCTTACGCCTTAGTAAACGCGGCAGGATACTAGGCTGCAGAAGTCTCCCGTATCTCATTCAGGTCTCACCATCTCCACCTTCCGAGTTCCCTGGAACAAGTGCCCTCACCGAACCTCGTCCACGGAGTCAACCAAGCTGATCAAGGTCTGGCCCGGTCGAGGGGTCGGTGGACTATCCTTGGTGAACACGACCAGGTTACCGTTCTGAGCAATGGCGAACAGTGGAATTGCCTCTTCACCATAGAGTTTCTGAAAGGCATCGTAGTCAAACTCCTGGGTCAGCTTTGTCGTCTTGATCACCGCACCTTGAGCAAAGCGGCTAGCCAAATATGTGTAGCCTATTCCCTGACCAAACAAAAGGCGCCCCCGCAGGTGCCGAGAAACCGTTTCTCTGGGCGCCTTCTCCTTACCCTTCGGGGGTAGCTGGTATACCTCCGCGCGACCGAAAACGTCGATGAATTGCAGTGCTGCCAGAGAGTTGAACTCGTCGTCAGAGGCCAATGCCAGCAAGCGACCGATGCCGCTCAGCTCAATCTCGTCCAGGGCATACTGCGACAGGATGCTGGCGTAGAATGTTGGCAAGCCAGCCATACGTGCCGCTGAGATACTGTCCCAGCTATCATCTACCACCAGCACGGGATAGCCCTCTGCTTGAAGGGCGCTAGCGATAGTCCGTGACCAGGAATGAGCACCGACGACCAACACTCCTTGGGGATTAGGGCTAGCCACCTGGAGCCGACGCGCCAACGGCGAAGCCGTCAAACCATATGTAGTAACAGTAAACATAATCACCATGAAGGTGATCGGCACCAGAAGTTCGGCCTTGGGATAACCTGCCTCGACGAGACGCAGAGCAACGATGGAAGATATGGCCGCAGCCACGATGCCACGAGGAGCCATCCAACAGAGAAACAAGCGCTCGGATCGACTCAGTCGTGATCTTAATGTGGATAGTGCCACCGAGGCAGGACGTGCAACCAGCATCAATACGCCCAAGAAAGCCAAACTGCCCACACCAATGTGAGCAAAGTCGCTCACCTGGACGCGCGCCGTCAGCAATATGAACAAACCGGAAACCAGCAAGACTCCAAGGTCCTCCTTGAACTGGGCGATGTGCCTAACACTGATGGTCTTCTGATTGGCCATAGCTATACCCATCACAGGAGCCGCCAGAAGACCAGAGTCAGTCTGAAGTGAGTTTGAAGCTGCGAAAACACCAACCACCAAAGCCAGGGATGCTGCACCATGGAGAAAATCAGGAATCCAGAAGCGTGACAAGAGCAGAAGCATAATCATTGCACCGAGCATGCCAAACCCACCGCCGATCAAAATGGTCTTGAGAAGACCTACGGCTGTCACTGCTATTGCCTCGTGAAATCCTCCGGCGAGAATAGCTTCAAAGACCAGAACAGCAAGTATGGCTCCGATTGGGTCGATAACAATACCCTCCCATTTCAGTATGGACCCTGCCTGCCTGCTTGGCCGCAAGTGTCTCAGCAACGGAATAATAACCGTGGGGCCACCCACTACTAGAATCGCTCCCAGGAGCAATGCCAAGGCGAAATCAAGTGTTAGCAGGAAGTGGGCAGCTCCAGCGCTTATCAGCCAGGTGATCAGGACGCCAAGGGTTACTAAGTTACGGACCACGCTTCCTATCTGACGAAGTTCGGCAATTCTCAGGTTTAAGCCGCCCCCAAAAAGAATGACCGCTACTGCTATCGACACTAGTGGAAGCAACAAATCACCGAACAGTGCATCCGGGTTGAGGAAGCCGCTAACTGGCCCGGCAACGAGGCCAAAAACCAGCAGTAGTAAGATCGATGGCAGCCGAAAGCGCCAGGCAAGCCACTCAGCTCCAATGCCCAGGATGATGATGCTGGCCAAACCAAGCAATATCTGTTCGGTCATTTCATCGACCTCTCGAACGATACATTGTGGAGCGTCATCACCAAGGCCTCTTCCGCCCTTTGACAACGTTGCGACCACGGCCTCTTCGTCACAGCAGCCTGTCTCAGCAGGTTGAAGCTCAACCCAGAGAGCATCTCATTGACTACATGATAGCACGAGCTATGTTGTGCTATTAATATGACGTGCATGCCATCAGAGACAATCGAAGAGCGACCATCCAGCGGGTGACCAGAAACGCTAACGTTCTGGCTCAAAGTAGCTGGTCTGCAACCACGCATACCAATGTACTTGATGGTCCTATGGCCTACTTCTGAATGGAGTTCTCAATACGCAATTCCCTGCCCATATATGCCAGCGGATTGGGAGTCTTGGCTGGCGATTTCTGGAGGGAGGCAAGCGACCAAAGCTTCAGCATGACTGTCCTAGCTCTCAAGATGGCCAACCATCGCGATGCGGTTAGCCAACGCCACGGAAAGGTCACACGAAAGATGTGGCAGGCAAGCGATTATCTTGATAGCGCAGCCGTTTGCTATAATGGGCCCCAGGGGCTGTAGCTCAATTGGGAGAGCGCCTCCTTTGCACGGAGGAGGTCAGGGGTTCGAATCCCCTCAGCTCCACCAGAGTGGCTCACCGAGCTTCAGGTACGGACACTTCGGCTGGTCATAAGCAAGAGAGGGGAAGGACTTTCCCCTCTCGCTTCTTCTGGCAGATATCCACGTGGTAAGGAAACCCTTGATGTTAACATTTCTTTAATATTTGTGTTATAACATCGAACAGACACAGCCAAGCGTACTGAAGGAATCCGAGTTGGCAGGTAAACGAGTCCTGATAGTGGATGACGACGCCAAGACCGTGGAACTGGTCAAGCTGTACCTGAATCGTGACGGACACAAGGTACTAACTGCTTACGATGGACTTGAAGCCCTGCAGCTGGCCAGGGAGGGTCACCCCAACCTTATCGTGCTGGATATCATGCTACCGGGCATCGACGGCCTCCAGGTCTGCCGTACCCTAAGGGCCGAATCCGATGTGCCGATTATCATGCTTACTGCCAAGACTACCGACCAAGACAAGCTGGCCGGCCTGGGTCTAGGGGCGGATGACTACGTGACCAAGCCCTTCAGTCCCAGAGAGCTGGCGGCCAGAGTCCGGGCGGTGCTCCGCCGCCTTCCAGGTGAGCGCGGCCCCGATAAGATCGAATGCGGCGAGCTTACCATGGACTTCCTCAAACAGGAAGCGATCCTTGGCGGCAGGGCTCTGAATCTCACCACGGTGGAATTCAAGCTGCTGGGAGTTCTTGTCAGGGAATCAGGCAGGGTATTCAACCGGGCACAGCTTATCGAAAAGGCTTTCGGCTATGATTTTGAGGGCTTCGACCGCACCATCGACGTTCACATCCTGAATCTGCGTCGAAAGCTGGAGTCAGATCCCAGACACCCCAAATACATAAAGACGGTATACGGAGCCGGCTACAAGTTCGCCGAGGCGGGGAATGATACATAGTCTGCGTTTTCGGCTTGTTGCGTCTTTCGCCCTGGTGATACTGGTGACGATCGGTGCAGTCTTCTTCTTCATCAACCAGGCCACTCAAGGTGAAATCCGCCGATTCGGAGAACACGTCGACCGAATGCGCATCGACAGGATGGAAATGGAGCTATCCCGCTATTACCTCAGTCAAGGAGACTGGGAGGGAATCCAGCCCTTTGTGGAGCAGTGGGGCAACCTCTACGGACAGCGAATCATATTGACCGACGCCAGTGGAACGGCCGTTGCCGATTCTGAGGGAGAGCTTCTGGAAGAGCTGTATGATTCCGATTCACCGGGCAGGTCCCTGTCCCCTCCGTGGCAGGCAGATGCTATCGGTACACTCTACATCACCCCGAAATCGTCACCGGAGTTGGACCTCAGTTCGCTGCAAATCCTTATTCGGGCAATAGGCCGGTTTTTCGTCTGGGGAGCCTTGATCGCGGTTGCCATTGCCCTGGTAGTGACCTTCCTCCTGTCGCGGCGAATCCTGGCGCCGGTGAAAGCTCTTACTCTGGCTGCCCGGCGGTTGGGAAAAGGGGATTTCTCTCAGAGAGTGCAGTT
>DAOUEN010000056.1:0-21376 GCA_034430415.1 Dehalococcoidia bacterium | reverse complement strand
GGGTCGCCCGCTGTACTTGTCTGTTATGATGTCGACGGACGATACTGTTCCAAAAGCCTCAAATTCTTTCCGTAACTCTTCTTGGGTTACCTCGGGGTCCAGGTTGCCCACGTATATCTTCATATTCACGCTCCTTTTGCCCAATCGGGCAACTTGGGGACGTACACGGGCTGATTATCCTCAGCCCGTGTAGTGTGTTCTGCGATCAAACCCCGGTATTAATACCTGGCTGGTTTGACTTTGCGGTAGCAATCGCTGCAGTAAACCGGCCTGTCACCGCGGGGTTCAAAGGGTACTTCGGTCTGCTTGCCGCACTCGGCGCACGTCACCGGATACATCTGGCGGGTGGACCCATAGCTGCTGCTTCCGTAGCGCTCTGTCTTCCTTGCCTGGCGGCATGCGGGACAGCGCTTCGGCTCATTGGTGTAGCCTCTGGACTGGAAGAACTCTTGTTCCTCAACGCTGAACGTGAAGGTAGCCCCACAATCGGAACACTGGATAGACTTGTCCTGAAAACTCATTGAATGACCTCCTCTCTTTTGTATTTTAGTTAGAGTCCGGTCATCCAACGCTTACGTAATCTGAAGTGATTCGATGTGATTTCAAAAAGCCTGTGATAACCCAAACTGGAACCAACTGTTTATATGCTACACTAGAGGAAGTCTCTGTGTCAAATCGGGTGCGGCCCCTGTGCGCGCGGAGTCGACAGCCGATAGCCGGTAGTCACCAGTCCATTGTCATTGCGAACCGAAAGCGCGGAAATCCCGCCCAACGAGCCCTACTGCCAGGATGGTGGGCCATTGTGGATTCGAACCACAGACCCCGGTCTTATCAGGACCGTGCTCTAACCAACTGAGCTAATGGCCCCCCGGCTCCCACAATATAGCTTCGAATCGAGCCTACTGTCAAGCCTGCGGCGGGTCGGGGCCTATGCCAGTATGCCCAGGAATATGCCGCCGGCGATGGCCGCCCCGATGGCCCCGGCTACGTTGGGGCCCATGGCGTGCATCAGCAGGAAGTTCCGGGGATTCTCCTTCTGGCCCAGCACCTGCACCACCCTCGCCGACATCGGCACTGCCGACACTCCGGCGGCGCCTATCATGGGGTTGATCTTCTCCTTGGAGAACAGGTTCATTATCTTGGCCAGTATCACTCCGGCCCCGGCGGCGGTGGCGAAGGCCACCACTCCCAGCACCAGCACCAGCAGCGTCTTCGGCTGCAGGAAGTTCTCCGCCGGCATGGTGGCCCCTATAGATAGCGTCAGGAATATGGTCAGCATGTCGACCAGCGTTGTCTGCGCCGTGTTGCTGAGCCTTTCGGTGACCCCGCTTTCCCTGAACAGGTTCCCCACCATGAAACAGCCCATCAGGGGGGCGGAGAAGGGGACGAACAGTATGACGATCACCGTTGTCACCACCGGGAACAGTATCTTCTCCAGTTGCGATACCTCCCGTAGCTGCGGCTTCATGTATATCTGCCTTTCCTGCTTCGTGGTGAGCAGCTTTATCACCGGCGGCAGGATGATGGGCACCAGCGCCATGTAGGAGTAGCAGGCCACTGCCGTGGCCCCTATGATGTGCGGCGCCAGTATCGAGGTGACGTATATGGTCGTCGGCCCCTCGGCCCCCCCAATTATGCCGATTGAGGCTGCCTCGGCCAGGTCGAAGCCGAAGAACAGCGCCATGAAAAAGGCGAAATACACGCCGAACTGGGCCGCGGCGCCCAGGAGCAATGTCTTGGGGTTGGCCAGCATCGGCCCGAAGTCGGTCAGCGCCCCCAGGCAGAGGAACATCAGCGGCGGCAGCACCTGCCACATGACGCCGAACTTGAATATCTTGGCCAGCAGTCCCCGGGGCTCGGTCGGTATCTCGTCCTGGTCGGTCTGCTGCATGGTGGTCAGCCGGGCCACCACCTCTCCCTCTTCCACCTGCTGGCCCGGCGATACCTTGACTTCGTCAACCCTGCCGAAGACCGGCACCGCTATCTCTCCCGAGTCCAGCCGGATGATGATCTCTCCTTCCTTGAACCTGTCTCCCTCCGCCATCTCCACTTCCAGCACCTTGCCCGCCTCGGGAGCTCTCATCTGCAGGTCGTAGTCCATTATGCCGCCCAGGGGCAGATTGACCAGCAGGATTCCGAAGCCGATGGGCACCAGCAGCAGGGGCTCCATCTTCTTGGCGATCGCCAGGTAGATGAGCAGCCCGCCGACGACAAGCATCACGGCGTTGCCCCAGAAGAAGTGCTGGAACCCGCTTTCTAACATACCGAACATCTTTGTTCCTCCGACGGTGACGAACTTGCCGAAGAGATCCCGGGAGGCCCGGAGGCCTTATTTCTCTTCTTTGCCCGGGCTTGCTTTGCCGGGCCTGTTTACGGCCCGGTAAGTCAACCACACCACGACGGCTATTATCGCCAGGATGAGAAACACCATGCCGAAGCCGCCGCTGGCGATCTGGGCTGCCAGTTTCCAGTCTATCATCTCACTGTTTCACCATGTGATTCTCTCTTTCCCGCCAGAGAAGAGCTATCGTCTGTCTGATTACTTCGTAGCTGAAGCCGCGATAGCCGAGATAGTTCCTCAGGCGCCGGTGGAAGTCGGGGTAGTCCAGGCGGGCCAGGGTGTGCATCCGGCTGCGCCCCAGTCGGCAGGCGTTGGCCTCGTCGTCTATGTCCTCTGTTACCTGCTCCCGGATCTCCGGGGGCACCTTCTTCTC
This sequence comes from Dehalococcoidia bacterium, assembly GCA_034430415.1. Lineage (GTDB taxonomy): Bacteria > Chloroflexota > Dehalococcoidia > GIF9 > AB-539-J10 > JADFUZ01. The sequence goes on along the minus strand of DAOUEN010000056.1, from coordinate 18,662 downwards.
ACTCAGTTCTCTCCGTATCAACCTCTTGCTTCTGGGCTTGGACGAAAGCCGGCTCTCTTTCCAGAACGTGGCGAAGGCCAGGTCGTCGCTCAGCTTCTGTTCCCTCAGTTTGCTGATGGCCTTTTCCACCGCTTCGCTGTCAAAGCCGCGCTGCCGCAGCCGCTGCCTCATCTCCCCCTCGCTGCGCGGGCGGTAGCTGAGGTACCGGTAGGCTGCATCAAGGCATTGCTGCAAATTGCTCTCGCTTGTCAATCCGGGTCTTTCCAGCCGGGCCTTGCCGTGCTAGTCGGAGTCTTCGATGACTCCTTCAGGAGATACCTTTCGCACCGCTCGCGCCGGCCTTAGCTCTCCCTCGATCTGCGCCGCTAGTTCGGGGTGCTGGCGCAGGAAGTCCCTGGCGTTCTCTCTGCCCTGTCCCAGCTTCGTCTCTCCGTAGGCAAAGAAGGCGCCGGCCTTCTGGACTGTTCCCGCTGCCAGGCCCAGGTCGATCAGGTCTCCCTCCTTGCTGATGCCCTGGTTGAACAGGATATCGAACTCGGCGGTGCGGAAGGGTGGGGCTACCTTGTTCTTCACCACCCTGGCCTTCACTCTTGCGCCTATTATCTCCGAGCCGCGCTTGATGGACTCGCTCCGCCTCAGGTCTATCCTCACCGAGCTGTAGAACTTGAGGGCCCTTCCTCCGGGGGTGACCTCCGGATTGCCGAAGACGATGCCCACCTTCTCACGAAGCTGGTTGACAAACACTGCCGATGTCCTGGACCTGCTGATGGCCGCTGTCAGCTTCCTCAGCGCCTGCGACATCAACCGCGCTTGGAGACCGACGTGAGTGTCGCCCATGTCGCCCTCTATCTCCGCCTTGGGTACCAGGGCCGCTACGCTGTCGATGATTATCACGTCCACCGCCCCGCTCCTTACCAGCGTCTCGGTGATGTCCAGGGCCTGCTCGCCTGTGTCGGGCTGAGAGATGAGCAGGTCGTCGATGTTAACGCCGCAGTTGGCGGCGTATGCCGGGTCCAGTGCATGCTCGGCGTCGATGTAGGTGGCGATGCCGCCGGCCTTCTGTGCTTCGGCGATTATGTGCTGGGCCAGCGTGGTCTTGCCCGAGGCCTCGGAGCCGAAGATCTCGGTCACCCGTCCCCGGGGTATGCCGCCTATCCCCAGGGCCAGGTCCAGGCTCACCGAGCCTGTGGAAATGGCGTCCGCGGCCACGTTGGTCGGGTTTTCGCCCAGCCTCATGATTGCCCCGGTGCCGAACTGTCTCTCAATCTGCTCTAAGGCGAACTCCACTGCTCTCATCTTGTCTGTAGCCATTTCCGCTGCCTCCGCTGTCGCTGTCTTGATTCGGGTGGGGATTGGGGTGGTCTCACTCCATCGGGGAATTATAGCATGTCAGCCCTCGTCCATCATAGGAGGCGTACGGCGGCCGCGCCTTCTGTGCATAGAGGGCGCAGCCCGGGCGATGCCGCCCAGGAGCAGGGCCTCTCCGACTATGATTCCTCCCCCTATGAGGGCAACGTCCTGCCAGAACCCGCTGGGAAACAGCATGATGAGGTAGTCTGTGCCCGGGTTGAGCATCCAGTACGGATTGCTGAAGCTTATCAGGTGAAACTGGATGAACAGCCGCTCGAAGTCGAAAAGCGCGGCCATGCCGAGCATAGCTATGACTCCCAGGGTCGCGGCGCATCCCCATGTTGTGGCTCCGGCCAGGTCTTGCCAGCGCCTCCTTTCCCACAGCAGGAGGAGCAGGACGTAGAGGATGATGTAGGCCAGGCTCGCTGCCTGAATCCCGTAGCCGGCCCGGAATAGCCCCTTCACGTCCTCCAGGTGTATCAGCTCATAGTCGTGAAATAGCTCGAACTGTCTCCCGTCTCTGTCGACCACCGTCATCTGGGGCGTGTCTGTCCTGGAGTTGAAGTAGTCTATGAGCCTTTCGGCTATCTCGCTCAGCTGCGCCCTCTCCAGCCTCGTCACTTCGCTTATCCCGTACTTGTCGAAGCCGTATTCGTAGATGCGGCTGCTGTTCAGCTCTATCGTGACGGCGCTACTGATGAGCAGCAGGGGCAGGCAGGCCACGAAGAGCCACCGTGCGGCCGCTCTGGCGACTCTCATCGGTCTCACTCTCACTCTAGCCCCGTTGTCCGGAGGGTCGGCGCCGGGGCTCCCGTGCTATAATTTGGAAAATGCCGGGGAAATTTACCCACCTCCACGTCCACACCCAGTACAGCCTGCTTGACGGTATGTGCCGCATTCCCCGCCTCGTCGCCAGGGCCAAAGAGCTCGGCATGGACAGCCTTGCCATCACCGACCACGGCGCTATGTACGGTGTTATCGACTTCTACGTGGCGGCCAGGGAGGCGGGAATCAAGCCCATCATCGGCTGTGAAGTGTATGTGGCCCGGACCGACCGCCGTAGCCGCGAACCCGGCGATAGAGACTTCTACCACCTCACTCTGCTGGCTAAGAATAAGCAAGGATACCACAACTTGCTCCAGTTGGTCACTAGGAGCCACCTCGAGGGCTACTACTACAAGCCCCGGGTGGACAAGGAGCTTCTGACCCTTCATCACGACGGCCTTATCGCTCTCTCCGGCTGTCCCCGGGGAGAAGTGCCCCGGCTCATTCTGGAGGGGCGGGCTGACGAGGCTGCCGCGGTGGCTTCGTGGTATCGGGAGCTCTTCGGCGACTACTACCTGGAGATGCTCAGACACCCCATTCCCGACCTGGAGCAGATCAACCCGGAGCTTGTCTCCCTTTCCGGCAGGCTCGGTATACCGCCTGTGGCCACTTTCGATGTCCACTACGTCAACAAGGCCGATGCCCCGGCTCATGACCTTCTCCTCTGCATTCAGACCAACAGCTCGGTGCAGAATGAGAAGCGACTGAAGATGGCTGGTGACTACTTCTATCTCAGGAGTCCTGAGGAGGTCGCCGGGATCTTTGACGACCTGCCGGAAGCGGTGGAGAATACTCAGCGCATTGCCGATATGTGCCGCCTGGAGCTGGATTTCGGCGAGCTCCATCTGCCCAAGGTGGCGCTGCCTGAAGGCAGGACCGCCGACGAATTCCTGTCGGAGCTCTGCTGGCAGGGACTCGAAAAGCGCTACGGCCGGCCGGCGCCTGAGATCAACGAGCGCCTTTCCCACGAGCTGGACGTTATCCGGAAAACCAACTTCGCCGACTACTTCCTGGTTGTCTGGGATATCATCTCTTTCGCCAGGAAGCAGGATATTCATTTCGGAGTCCGTGGCAGCGCCGCTGCCAGCGTCGTTCTCTACTGCCTGAATATCACCGATATTGACCCGTTGCAGTACGGCCTGGTGTTTGAACGCTTCCTCAACATAGAGCGCCGCGAAATGCCTGATATCGACCTCGACTTCCAGGACGACCGCCGCGATGAAGTCCTGGCCTATGTCAACCGGAAGTATGGCACGGACCACGTGGCTCAGATAGTCACTTTCGGCACCCTGGGGGCCAGGGCGGCCATCAGAGATACCGGCAGGGCTCTGGGTATGCCCTACGGCCAGGTTGACCGGGTGGCCCGCCTGATTCCCCAGGAGCTGACTATTACCCTGGACAGGGCCCTGGAGGAGAGCCACGAGCTTAACGATATCTACCAGCAGGAGGAGGAGGTGCTCCGCCTGGTCAACTCGGCCATGAAACTGGAGGGTCTGGTGAGGCATGCCAGCACCCATGCTGCCGGTGTCGTCATATCGGAGGACCCTCTGGCCGAATATGTGCCGCTGCAGTTGGTGAGCAAGGGAAACAATCAGGCGGTGATGACTCAGTTCCATATGGACAACATAGCCAGGCTGGGCTTGCTCAAGATGGATTTCCTGGGGCTGTCCAACTTGACTATCCTGGCCAAAGCCACCGATATCATCAAGCAGAATCGAGGGGTGACTGTGGACTTGCAGCACATCCCCCTCGACGATGACCGGGCCTTCCGCCTGCTGGCTGCCGGGGAGACCAAAGGCATCTTCCAGTTGGAGAGCAGCGGCATGCGCCGCTATCTCCTGGAGCTGAAGCCCACCAAGTTCGCTGACATCTCCGCTATGGTCGCCCTCTATCGTCCCGGTCCTATGGAGCAGATACACACTTTCATCAAGGCCAAGCAGGGGCTTTCTCCCGTCCGATATCCTCACCCCGCCCTGGAGGAGATCCTGAAGGAGACCTACGGGGTCATCATCTATCAGGAACAGGTTATGTTCATTGCTCAGGCTCTGGCTGGCTACAGCCTGGGGCAGGCCGATATCTTCCGCAAGGCTATGGGCAAGAAGATACCCAAGGTGATGAAGAAGGAGGAGAAGACCTTCATTGCCGGAGCCGGCGACAAGGGTATATCGGCGGAGCTGGCCAAAGAGGTATTCTCTCTCATCGAGCCCTTTGCTGGCTACGCTTTCAACAAGGCGCACAGCGTCAGCTATGCCTTCATCGCCTATCGGGGCGCCTACCTCAAGGCGAATTACCCCACGGAGTATATGACCGCTTATCTCAATACCTACTGGGACAATATGGACAAGGTTCGCCTGGCGGTGGCTGAATGCCGCCGGATGGGCATTCCGGTTCTTCCTCCGGACGTCAGCAAGAGTCAGTCCGGCTTCGCTATTGACACGGACGGGCAGGCTCCGGTCCCGCCTGTCTCTGATAAAGGCAGCGGTGCCCCGGCTATCCGTTTCGGCCTGGCTGCCATCAAGAACGTCGGCCATGCCCCTGTTGACGCTATCCTGTCTGCCCGCGCTGAAGGGGGAGGTTTCAGGTCTGTGGAGGATTTCTGTCATCGAGTCGACCTGCGCAACATCAACCGCAAGGTGCTGGAGAGCTTGATTAAAGCTGGGGCCTTCGACTCGCTGGGGCGGCGGACAGCGCTTCTTGACTCCGTGGGCCGGATGCTCTCCATCTCTCAGGCAGAGCAGCGGATGAAGGAGTCGGGCCAGGTCAGCATGTTTGACGGCTGGAGCCAGGGTGCGACTTCTGTTCCTGCCTCCAAAGCCGAAGAGGATGACGCTGAATCTGCCAGGCAGAAGCTTGACTGGGAGAGAGAGCTGCTGGGCGTCTATTTCTCCCGGCACCCGCTTGACGCGCTTGGTTCTGAGCTGGCTTCGGTGGTTACGGCTTCCTGTGCTGAGATCACCTCTGAGATGGCTGGGGGGATGGTGGTGATCGGGGGGATGGTGAGTGCGGTGCGTCAGGCCTATACCCGGGACAGGCGCCCCTTTGCCGTGGCCACGCTGGAGGACCTGGATTGCGACATGGAGGTCATCGTGTGGCCGGAGATCTACGAAAGCGGCAGGGAGCTGTGGGAGGAGGGCAATGTTCTGCTTGTCAAGGGCTTGGTCAAGATGAGGGAAGGGAGGGTGCAGTTGAATTGCCAGCAGGCGCAGCGCTACGAGCATGTCGAGCGGGAGGACCGCACGGCCGCTGCGGAAGGCCGGCGTCACCTTGTGATCAGCATCAGCCAGACTGAGAAGCCCGAGGAGGACGTTGAGCGCCTTCGCAGGGTCATCCAGACGCTGAAGGGCTATCCCGGACGGGATACGGTCTCTCTCGTTATTACCGCCGGGGGACATAGGACTGAGCTGGACATGCCCGGGACAACCGTAGGCTACTGCCCCGGCCTGGCGGCTCAGTTGAGAGAGATACTGGGTGAAGAGAGCCTGGAGCTTGAGCCGCGCCTCATCTAGCTCCGGACTCGATGCGCAGCAGACGCCGTTTCAGGTCTATGCCGCCGCCGAAGCCCACAAGACTGCCGTCGCTGCCGACCACTCGGTGGCAGGGAATCACTAAGGGTAGAGGGTTCCTTGCCATGGCCTGCCCCACGCCCCTGGCTGCTCTGGGCAGGCCCACTTCACCGGCAACCCAGGCGTAGCTCCTGGTCTCACCGTAGGGGATGGACTGGGTTGTCTTCCATACCTTTCGCTGGAACGAGCTGGCCCGGCCCAGGTCCAGCTTGTCGGCGAAGTTGACCCTCTTGCCGTCTAGATAGTCCCGTATCCTCTGGGGCAGGTCCCCGAAATAGTCTGCTTGAGCTTCGCTGAGGACAGGATCGCGCCATTTCGAGTTGGATTCGTCGAAAACACGCCATACCTGTTCTGGTGACGCCTGCGGCAGGGTAAGCCTCCTCAACCCCTCTGGCGAGCCTATGACTCCCACCCAGCCCAGACTCGTATTGAAAACAAGGTAGCTCAGGCCCATGTCTCCTCCAGATGCCTCACCGGCCACAGTGTCAGATTGTGGCATAGGTCGTGAGCGCGAGGCAACTCAGGCTTATGTCTTCCCCTCACGTCCCGCCGCCTGTAGTCTTGCGCCACGCCAAATGCTTTGGCCCTGAGGCAACTCAGAACCACGTCTTTCCTGGGTATTCCGCTGTCTGTAGTCCCGCGCCACCCCACATGCGGTGGACCCGCCGCGGTAGCGGCCCGTTTGCTTTACCCTGTCTCTGTCTCGATCAAGCCGTAGTTGCCGTCTTTGCGCCGATATAGCAGGTTTGGCTTGCTGGTCTCGGCGCTGACATAGAGAAAGAAATCATGTCCCAGAAGCTCCATTTGATCTATGGCCTCGTCTTGAGACATCGGCTTGACCAGAAAACGCTTGCTCTTCACCACCTGTGGCGCTTCATCCTCCTCTGGCCCTTCCGCGGCTGCCCCCCGGGTGAGGGAAATGCCTCTGCCTTTGTCGTATCGTTTGCCTTTGTATCGTTTGATTCGGCTGGACAGCGCCTCCGTTACCTTGTCGATGGCTGTGCGGATATCCTCAGCTCTCTCTTGAGATCTGATCAACATCCCCTTGCTCCCAAGAGTAGCCTGAATCGTGATTCGCTCCTCGGGCAGTCGCGCATCCTCCTGCGAGATCTCCAGCTTGCCCTCGGTGATCCAGGGCATGTAGCGGTCCAGCTTGCCCACCCTCTTTCTGGCGTATGATTCAATCGCCTCGGTTAGCATCGATTCGTTTTTCGAAAAAATTTCAAGTTTCATTTCACCCCCCACCCTTAATTTCTCTGGCCAGGGTCAAGCCCCAAACCGAAGTAGCCCCTTTGTTCTTGAGAGCTGAAGCGCAGGACTCCAATGTAGCACCCGAGGTGCATACATCATCAATGAGAATAATCTGTTTACCACCTACCCCATTGTCTTGACATAAAAATGCGCTGGCCACGTTCTTGAGCCGCTCCTGGGCGGAAGATGCTCTTACCTGTGGTTGCGCCTCTTTGATGCGGATGAGGCAATCTTGTATCAAAGGCAAGTTGGTCAACTTGCTCAGTTCTCTGGCCAGGAGGCCCGATTGATTGTACCCTCTTTCTCTCAACCTTCTCGGGTGAAGCGGAACTGGGATGATAGCTTCGCCGGGCAACGGGTTTGAGTGCAGATAGTCGGCCAGCAGTTGAGCCAGGCAAGGGGAAACCGCCCTCAGGTTGTGGTACTTCAGTTGGTGAATCGCTTGGCGCAAGACTTCCTCGAAGCGAAAAGGCGAACGAACACCATCAATCTGGGTTTGTCTTTGCCTGCAACTTGGGCATAGAATACCACTGGCTTGGGGCCTCCCGCACTGAGGGCAGAGCGGCGGAAGCACTCTTGGCAGCTTTCGGCGGCAATCCAAACACAGAAAGCTCCCCACTTTCCCGCAGCCTACACAACGTCGGGGAAAGAAAGCATCTAGTGCCAACTCGACTAGCTGATTGAGACGAGGCAAACCTACTACTGTGGTGTGGGTATCACTAGTGTGTACGAGCGCGAAGCTCTCCACTGAGAATGGGTTCGTTCAAGTATACCTCACCGTTCCTGATCTTGATGTTATAGCCGCAATCAGGATTGGTGCATACCCAAGCTTTGTAGTGAATTGCTGCCCCCTGGCTACCGAAGTCGGACAGGGGTACCAAGTCTCCTTTGCCACACTTCTGACATTTCGGGAACGACATGTTTTCCAAGGTTCCACCTCCCAAACCAGAATAGAATTTGCGTTAGTATACAACAAAAGCAATCTGCCAGCAAATCGAGTCTAGAGCGATCCCCCAGGTTGTTGAGGGGTCATCCGGCGTTCTAGCTTTGTGACAGATAGGCGTGTGTAGATGGCCCCGCAGGGTGTTAGCTGGCTTCTCATAAGGCTGACAGCCTTGGCATCAATCGGGTAGCCGCCCTCAAAGCGGACAGATCTGGCAACCTCGCCGAAGCTCTTTCTCTCCTCTGGAAATGCTCCCTGTCTGAGCCGGGCCAGGGTCAAATGTGGCATGAACGGCCGTTCCTCCTTGGCGAAGCCGAGAGACGTGAGTGCATAGTCGATGTTGTGTTGTAGTCGTGATAGCGTCTCTGTCTGGCCGCGGATGCCAATCCAGAGCACTCGTGGTTGCCCCAGGTTGGGGAAGCCTCCCAGTCCTGATATCTCCAGACGGAAAGGAGGAATCCCTTGAACGGCTCCCTCTACGGCTCCGCTTATCTCCTCTACTTGCCTAAGAGGGATGTTGCCCAAAAACTTCAGGGTCAGGTGGATGCCTTTGGGATCCGCCCACTTGACAAATGAGTGCTCGGCTCTCTCCAGTTCGTTTCTCAGTCCTGCCAATCTGACCTGAAGGTCTTCCGGCAATTCGATGGCGATGAAAGAGCGAATTCGCTCGGGATTGCCTGACATTTGCGCTCCTTCACATGATAGATAGCAGTCTTTGCGCGTTGCCGCCCAGGATCTTGGCCTTTTGTTCCTCGGCGAGTTGGAGGGATCGGACCTGGGCAATTGGCCGACTTTGGGTAGTCAGAGGGTAATCGCTCCCAAACAGTATTCTGTCGTCTCCGATAATATGGCTCACCTCTGTGAAAATATGGGATTGGTAGAGAAGGACAGTGGCCGCTGTATCGAAGAAGACGTTGGTCAAGGCGTTGGCCACCTCGGGCATCGTGCCATAGAAGGGCAGACCGCCGCCCCAGTGGGCACAGACCAGCTTCAGTTGGGGGCAAGCCAGGATGAAGGAGTAGAGGATGTCGGGGGTGATGCTGCCCTTGCCGGGATACTGATGCCCCACGGGCTCGGATGAGTGGGTCAAGAGAATCAAATTGTGCTTCGCTATTGCGTCGATCACGGGTTTCATTATCGCCCCGTCGGCAAGGTGGAATCCTTGCATGTCGGATCTCATTTCCCCGATTCCCCTGGCTCCGGCGCTGGCACAACGCTCCAGCTCAGCTATGGCGGCGTCTCCGGCTGTGGGTTGGATACCGCAGAAGCCTATGAGCCTGTCAGGATAGCGCGATACCGAAGCAAGAATGTAGTCATTGGTTTCCACACAAAGCTCATGACTCAGCCATCCTATGTTAAGGACGACCGACAAATCGACTCCCGCTTCATCCATGCTGCTGATCAGTTCTTCGGTGGTTGCCAGCTTGGCTCTTGGATTGGAGTAGAGCAAGGAGAAGCAAGGGTCGCTATTGATATACTCATTGCGTCTTTCCTTCACCCGGGGAGGAAATACATGTGTATGGAAATCTATAATCATTGGCGCATTATATCCAAATTGAGCTAGCCTCTCAATGAGGCTGGGGTGGTTTACAGCTTGCCTGGTCGCATTCCAGACGCTGGATGTCGGTTCAAGCTGGCCCTGAGCTGAATTGTCGCATGCCCAGCGCAGGCAGGAGGTCGCTGACATTCATTGCCAGTCCAATAGACATTCAGGCTATTGCTGGTTTACAATTCCACTGATAACTCATGCTGAATCACAGTAGGGTGCCTCCTGACAGCGCTTCCGTGGCCACCGCATCTGGCCCCTCCGTGCCAGCACTCAGGGAGATGGCTAGGAGGCTGCGTCGTCACGTGATCACCATGACGGCTGCGGCAGGCAGTGGACATCCGGGCGGTTCTCTGTCGGCGGCCGACATCGTTGCAGCACTCTACTTCAAGGTTATGCGTCACGATCCGGCGAATCCACAGTGGGAAGATCGCGACCGGTTCATATTAAGCAAGGGGCATTCCGCGCCAGTCCTATATGCTGCGCTAGCTGAAAGCGGCTATTTCCCCACAGAGGAGCTCTCGACCCTGAGAAAGCCAGGCAGTTGCCTTCAGGGACATACTGATAGAAACCTCACGCCGGGGGTGGAGATGACGGCGGGCTCTCTGGGCATGGGTTTATCCTTTGGGATAGGCGTTGCTCTGGCTGCCAGACTGGATCACCGTGGCTATCGCACTTACGTTCTCCTCGGCGATGGGGAGTGTCAGGAGGGGCAAACCTGGGAGGCGGCTCTATCAGCTGCGCAGTTCAAATTGGACAACCTGACAGCTATCGTTGACTACAACGAGATGCAGCTCAGCGGCTGGACTCGTGAGATCATGAATATTGATCCCTTGGATAAGAAGTGGCAGGCCTTCGGCTGGCACACGATCGACATAGGCGGCCACGATTACGACCAGATCTTGGCTGCTCTTCAGGAGGCGCGGAGCACGAGAGGCAAGCCTACCGTCATAATTGCTCATACTGTCAAAGGCAAAGGCGTTAGCTTTATGGAGAACAACGTGAGATTTCATGGCAAGGCTCCCACCCCGGAAGAGGCTGAAAGGGCGCTAAGGGAGTTGAGTTAGGGGTGGCAGCAGAAGCGTCCACTCGTGAAGCCTACGGCAATGCTCTAGTAGAACTGGGGAAGCGGGATCCTAACATTGTCGTCCTTGATGCTGACCTATCGTCGTCGACGATGACCCATTTCTTTGCTGAGGCGTTCCCCGACCGTTTCTTTGACTGTGGCTTGGAGGAACAGAATATGATAGGCATAGCTGCCGGTCTGGCTGCTTCGGGGAAGACTGTATTCGCCAGCAGCTTTGCCACCTTTGCCTCCTGTCGCTGTTTCGATCAATTGAGAATGTGTCTTTCTCATATGAAGCTCAATGCCAAGGTCGTGGCTAGCCACTCTGGTATCACCGTTGGCGAAGATGGCGGTTCGCATCACGCCGTTGAGGACTTAGCTCTGTATTGCTCTCTGCCCGGCTTCACCGTGGTTGTGCCCTCTGATGCAGTGGAGGCTGCCGAGGCAGTGAAGGTAGCAGCAAGCACTCTTGGGCCTTTCTATGTCAGGTTGAGTCGCCCCAGAACGCCGCTTGTCCATTCTGAAGGCTATCACTTCACCCTTGGCAAGGCGGTGGTTCTGAGGCCGGGCAAAGACGTGACTATCATAGCCATAGGCGTTATGGTAGCCAAGGCTTTGGAGGCGGCCAAGGTGCTGGCAAAGGAGAAGATAGACTGCCAGGTAGCTAGTATGCCCACGGTCAAGCCTCTAGACGAAGGATTTGTGCTCCAAGCGGCATCAGACACTGGCTCAATTGTCGTTGCTGAGGAACATCTGGCCCACGGCGGCTTGGGCAGCTGCGTTGCTCAGATAGTGGCCAGGGAGAAGCCCGTTCCTATGTGCTTTGTAAATCTCGGTGACAGATATGCTCTATCAGGGAAACCTGAGGAGCTACTTCAGACATGTGGCCTGACCGCTGACAGTATTGCCGCGGCGGTGAGGGTAGCTGTCCAAAGGAAGTGAAGCCTTTTGACTGTGTAGATAGTCGAGGTGCGCTCCCTGTTACAGTGGAAGCAGGTTGATGCTGACCGGGTCTAGGTGCGCCCAATGTGGCATCAAGGTGCTCATAGTTGGAAGGAATGAAGGAACATAGGTATTGCCCAATTTGCGGAACGCCTCTTCGGGTGGGGATGATTGAAGGGAAGGAGAGGAAGTATTGCCCGAGTTGCGATTTCATTGACTACAGGAATCCTCTGCCGGTGGCAGTGGCAGTTGCGGTACGGGATAAGAGATTCTTGTTGATCAAGAGAGGGATTCCGCCCAAGAAAGGTGTCTGGGGTTCTCCTTCGGGCTTCGTTGAAATTGGCGAGACACCGCAAGAAGCCTGTTTGAGGGAGCTGAAGGAGGAGGCAGGAGTATCCGGAGAGATAGTCAGGCTGATCAGAGTGGCCAGACGAGAAGACCCCGAGGTCTACGGTGATATGCTGGTAGTGGTATATCTGGTCAAAGTCGGGGATGGGGAACCGGCCCCGGGAGTGGAGGCGGAGGATGCGAAGTTCTTTGATACAGTTGAATTGCCTGACTACTATGGGTGTCTTTTCGGGAATGTTATTGAGGAAGTTCAAAGCGGGAAACCGCTTTGAACTATCAACTGCAAGAACTCGGCTTCACTGAGCATCTCTACTCCCATCTGTTGAGCTCTAGCCAACTTGGCCCCCGGGTCAGCGCCAATGACCAGATAAGAGGTCTTCCTGGTGACATCCGACGCTGCCTTGCCTCCCAAGGCTTTGACTCTGGCCTCTGCCTCCTGGCGGGTAAGAGATTCCAGTTGTCCCGTTAGAACAAATTCGAGTCCGGCCAAAGGCAGTCCTTGAAGCCCGGCTCTCTCAGCGTTCTCACGCGCCAGTCTGACTCCGGCTTTCCGTAGTCTGTCGATAATCAGTCGGTTACCTTCTTGCCTGAAGAAGGTGACAACGCTCTCGGCTATCTTGGGCCCGATCGATGGTAGAGCCAAGAGACTCTCCTGGCTGGCTCTGGCTAGTTCGTCTATGCTGCCGAAGTGCTCTGCCAGGAGTTCGGCATACTCTTCGCCGATGTGCAGGATGCCCAGGGCGAAAATAACGCGGGCCAGAGATCTGTTCTTGCTTGCTTCGATGGAACTCAGCACGTTGGAGGTGCTCTTCTCAGCCATGCCTTCCAAAGAGAGAAGCTGAGCGCGGGTAAGATAGTAGAAGTCGGCAGGGTCCTTGACCAGACCTTTCTGAAACAAGACTTGACATAATCTCTCGCCCACGCCATCAATGTCCATGGCGCCGCGGCTAACAAAATGCTTGATCCTTTCAAGATTCTGGGATGGGCAGGCGGCATTGGTGCACCTGTGCATGGCCTCCCCTTCAAACTTGATGACCTCGCTGCCGCACACCGGACAGCGGGCCGGCATTGAGAACCCCCTTTCCTTCCCGGTGCGGCGGCTGAGAACCGGACCCACAATCTCGGGAATGACCTCTCCGGCTCGCTGTACTATGACGGTGTCCCCTATCCTGATATCTTTGCGGCGGATGTCCTCTTCGTTGTGCAGTGCTGCCTGGCTAATGACAACCCCACCCACACGAACAGGCTCCAGGATGGCATAGGGGTTGAGGCTGCCGGTTCTTCCCACGTTTATGCCAATATCAAGGAGGCGTGTGGTTCCCTGAATAGCGGGGAACTTGTAGGCAATCGCCCACCGCGGTTCTCGGGCAACGCTGCCTAGCTCTCGCTGGTAAGCGACGGAATCGACCTTGACCACCATACCATCCGCTTCGTATGGCCAGCTTTCGCGTTCTTTTACCCATCTCTGGTAGTGGTTCTCGACCTCCTCAATCATACGGTGCAGTACCACGTCGGAGTTTGTCTTGAAGCCTAGAGACTCAAGCCATAGCATGGTCTCCCAGTGGGTTGCTGGTACAGCCGCACCCTCAGCCCAGCCCAGCCCGTAGACCAGTATGTCCAGAGGGCGCTTGGCCGTGATGCTGGAATCCAGTTGTCTCACTGATCCAGCAGCCGCATTTCGCGGATTCGCAAAGAGGGGCAGGCCCTCCCTGGCTCTCTCCTCATTGAGTCTCCTGAATCCAGCTCTGGGCAGGTAGACCTCGCCTCTAACTTCAAACCTGGGAGGTGCTTCCTTGGGCACGGAGAGGGGAATGCTTCTCACAGTCCTTAGGTTTTGCGTGATGTCCTCACCTTGGTAGCCGTCGCCACGAGTTGCTCCTGTGAGAAGCACACGGTCCACGTAGGTCAAGGCTACCGCCAACCCGTCGACCTTTGGCTCGCAAACCATCTCGAACTGGCGTGTCCCTAGCAGACTGCCAACTCTCCTGTGCCATGCTGCCAGGTCTTCGTGGGAAAAGGCGTTGGCCAGACTCAACAGGGGTTGAGGGTGGTCCACAACCCCAAAAGTCTCCACTGGCGGGGCTCCCATCCTCTGGGTAGGCGAATCAACCGTGACAAGCTCGGGATGTTCAACCTCAAGCTGCCTCAGTTGGTGAAACAGTTGGTCATATTCCGCGTCGCTGATTTCGGGGCTGTCTAGCGCATAATAACGATGATTGTGGTAGTTGATTGCCGCTCGCAGGCGTTCTACCCTTCCCCTTTCCGTAGCGTCTTGCATAGCCAGTTCCTAGCTACAAGTATAACATGGCAGGCTCGAGCCATCGGAGCGGCGGTGACGGAAATAGGCGCATCGGACCCTATTGCATCCCCTTCAGCGCTTTGGCAAAGAAGGTGGCGACACTTGCGGCCACATCAGCTTCGTGCCCCCACCAGAAATGATCGGCCCCTTCAATAGTGGCGTACTCCTTGGGTTCAGGAAGGTTTCGACAGAACTGGAGGAACTGGCTGACGGGTGTGAAGTTGTCTCTGCTTCCAGATATTAACAGCTTTGCCTTGGTATAGCTCTTGAGAATCTCGAAATCGAACATTGACAACGGAGGCGAGATTGCGGCGAAAGCTTTGATGTGGGTATTCCCCAGTACCACGGGATGGCAAAGCCAGCGCCAGCCGAGTAGCCAGCCAATCCAATCGCCGCGCGATCCACTCTCTCTATGGTACTGGCGAAAGAAATGGCTGCGCCAATATCCTGTTTCTCACCCACTCCTTGACCGAATTGCCCCTCGCTTCTCCCCACCCCCCGGAAATTGAATCTGAGCGAAATGAGCGGCAGTTGGCCAAGCGCTTTGCAGAGCCCATCGACGATGTTGTTGTCCATGTTGCCGCCGTACAGGGGATGGGGATGGCAGACTACCACGGCAGGAAAAGGCCCCGGGCCCTCAGGTATGGCCAGCATTCCTTCAAGAGAGAGGCTGCCAGAATTGAATGTTACCCTCGTCGCTTCCATTGCCACTCGCGCTTCTTGTGAGTGCGTGGCCGTCGGCTGGATGTGCTGTCCTGGACGTGAGTCCGCAGCTGGACAGCATGCCGATCAGTCGAAGTGAGGCTTGCAAAGGATCTCTTTCACCTTTAGGTCAAAGAAGTCCTGGGAGTTGACCGGCTTGAGAACTAGGGCAGTATCGGCTCCTCTGCTAGTGCCTGCTATGGCGATGACGTCTTCGTCGGTGCGTACCAAGCCTGCGTCTGCTGCCATGATAGCGATCTCGCAGGCAACCTTCATGCCTTGCCCGAAGATGCGCAGGGTATTGGCCACTATGTCTTCGAACAGATACATACTGAACTTCTTGCGCATGGACCAGTTCAGCCCCGCGAAGGCATGGGTGGCGGTGAGCACTGTGGCGCCGTTGCCCTCTGCTTTTCGTCTGTTCTCGTCACTGAACTCTTGAGTATTGGGTTCCCGAAAACCAGCGCAATGGCTCACCACAATTACCCTCATGCCGCGGAGCGTCTCTGTTGCCTTCACTGCGGTCTCCCCAGTTGTGGAAGCCACCAGGACGGTGGTGATGCCCAACTCCGCAGCCCTGGTTCTGACAATGCTAACCACTTGTTCTGCATTATGCGGACCGGGCTCTGGGAAATAGACGATGCTCTTTTCTGTCGCCACTGCCTGCACCTCCAGGTGAGATCTTCTTCCTATGTGCGAGTCTAGTAGTATAGAATTGGGGGGAGGATTGGTCAAATAGGAGTGGCTGAAACACCTGAGGGAGAAAATCGAGATGGACAAGCTCAGATTCTGCATAGTGGACGTATTTGCCGAGGAGAAATATGCCGGCAACCAGCTAGCGGTCTTCAGGAATGCGAGGAACGTTCACGAAGGTGAGATGCGGCGAATCGCCAAGGAAATGAACTTCTCTGAAACGACCTTTGTATTGTCGGATGAGGAGCGGAATGGAGGGTACGACGTTCGCATCTTCACGCCGGCAGCAGAGGTGCCGTTTGCTGGCCACCCTACGCTGGGGACGGCCTATGTAGTGCAGCAGGAGGTTGTCAGAGAGCCTGTCGAGGCCATGACCTTGAATTTAGGGATTGGGCCGATTCGGGTCACGTTCGAGCGCGATGGTGAACGCATAGACACTGTGTGGATGCAGCAGAAATCTCCAGTTTTTGGTCAGACGTTCGACCGTGATCCTATTTCCCAGATGCTGAGCCTCGACAAGAGAGAGATATGCGATAGATTCCCCGTTCAAGAAGTGTCGACGGGGCTGCCCTTTATCGTAGTCCCGATGAAGAGCCTGGATGCGGTGAAGAGAGCCAATGTAGCCAAGGGGAGGTACTTCGAACTGATCAAAGACACGCAAGCTAAGGCGGTGTTCATTTTCTGTCCAGAGGCCTACAAGCGGGGGAATGACTTCAATGTCCGAATGTTCGCTGATTACTATGGGGTGTCAGAGGATCCGGCCTGCGGGAGTGGAGTTGGGTGCTTGGCTGGATATCTGGTCAAGTATGGCTATCTTGGGAGAGACAAGATCGATATTAGGGTTGAGGAAGGCTACGAGATAGGCCGGCCTTCGTTGCTCCTAGCGAGGGCGGAGGACAAGAGGGAGGGTATAGATGTGGCTGTTGGTGGAAGGGTGGTGATGATTGCCAAAGGAGAGATGGTGTAGGCCGCCAGTTGAGTGTACTGAGAAAGGAGGGAAAGGAATGGCAGAACACATCGGAATAGTCGCGTGTAGCGCCGAGGGTGCAGCCCTTTGCTATAGGACAATCTGCACCGAAGGACCAGCTCTGCTAGGAAGATATGCCCATCCTGAAGTCACCATGCACACAGCTCCGCTTGACGAATACATGCGGTACATCGAGGCAGGGGACTGGGATAGCGTAGCGAAGCTGATGTTGTCCTCGGTGGCCAAAGTGGCAGAGGCGGGGGCAGACTTCGCCATCTGTCCAGACAACACAATCCATCAGGCCTTCGACCTTGCCATTGAGGAATCACCAATTCCGTGGCTTCACATCGCTGAGGAGGTCGCCGCCGAGGCAAAACGCCAGAACTACAAACGCCTCGGGATTCTAGGCTCGCGTTTCCTGATGGAAGGCCCGGTCTATCCCAGCAGGCTCGCTGCGGTAGACATTGAGCACAGGATTCCTGGAGCGGAGTACAGGGGACGCATTAATGCCATCATCTTCGATGAACTAATTTGCGGTCTCTTCACCCCGGAGTCGCGGTCCTACTTCAGCGGGGTGATCAACAGGCTGAGAGATGGCGGCTGTGATGCTGTTGTCCTCGGTTGCACGGAGATACCGCTGCTGATCACTCAGGGAGACTCCGTCCTTCCGATACTGGACTCCACTAGACTCCTGGCGAGGGCCGCGCTTAGAAGGGCAGTCGGAGCAAGGTCCTAGTAGAGGCCTGTATTGGGCCTGACAGGCCATGAGCCACGTGTCTAGCTCAGCCCTGTCATCTTGTGGAGGGCTGCAAGCCCGGAGGCGCTGGTTTCGGCGTTTCTAGAGAGGGGTTGAGGCGTCGGAGTCTGTGGAGCAATCGAGATTGGGAGAATTGGAGCGGGTTCCTGGCGTCGGGAAGAAGATCGCTAGGCATTTGCGCGATCTGGGCTTGCGTTCGACCCAGGACCTGAAGGATCGGGATCCTGACGAACTCTACCTGAGGCTATGCGCTCCCCACGGCAGGCATGTGGACCGCTGCGTGCTCTACGTGTTTCGCTGCGCCGTGTACTACGCATCCAATGAGAAACACGAGCCGGAACTGCTGAGATGGTGGAACTGGAAAGACCAGGAATAGCGCTCTTATCGTATCCTCCCGCGCCGGTATTGGCTGTGCTCCGTTGCGCTTCGCTCGGTGCTACTCTCCGCATGCTATACTGAGGAGTAGTTTGTCACCATAATCTGGCCGAGGCAGGAAATGTCGAGGATTGCCATCTTGAGCGATGCACATCTCCTGATGCAGGCCGAGCGTTTCAAGGACGAGAACTACAGGTCTCCCCGAGGCGAAATCTCACTTCAGAACTTCAACCAGGTTATCGGTCAGGTCGTCGCGGAAGAACCCGAAGCGATTATTCTGGCCGGAGACATGTTTGACGAGAGAGAAAAAGGAGGCGACTGGATAGCGGACTCGGAAGCGGCCAAGTACTGGCCGGAGATTCGCAATGAGCTAAGGCGCTTGATTGAGTGTGCTAAACATGGAGTCTACGCCTTGAGAGGCAACCACGATCCTGCCGCAGTGTTGAAAGAGCTTGAGGATCATCTGGGAGATGGATTTTATTTTGTGCGAGATGAAGAGAGAGCAATCGGCGACCATCGCGTCTTTTTTCTGGAAACACGATATCGGCAGGGAGATTACAGAATCCCCGAAAGTGAACTACCCGAAGCAGGTGAGATACTTATCATGCATGAAACCCTGCCGTGGAGAGGTGTACCGGGACTGGAAGAGGAGCTGTTCCGCGAGCTGAGCCAGAGATTCTTGCTGCTCTTCAATGGTCACATGCACCACTTTGCCCGGGGTCCCCTTGACCTGCCGAATCTGTACTCTCTGCCTGCCCTAGTTCCATCGCGTGAACTTAAGAACGCTTTCACAGTCAAGTACCAGTGGCCTGGCGATCTGGATAATCCCGAGGTCAGGAATTCGCCCTTCGGCTATGTGGTGGTGGATGGCGGTCAGGTTTCTTTCCAGAGATACGTGCCGATACAGAGCGTGGTCAAAGTGGAGGTCAAGGGAGATACCCCTGCTGAGGTTGTTGCCGGAATAAACGAAGTGTATTCCGCCTTGATGGAGAGGGAGGACAGGGACAAGCTGTGGGTATTCGTCTCTGCCCAGGG
>DAOUEN010000055.1:0-3174 GCA_034430415.1 Dehalococcoidia bacterium | reverse complement strand
GCCAGTTGTAGCTCGGGGGACCGAGTTCAAAGGCATCAAGGACGCCTCTCTCCACGGACTGGTAGAGCTCACCTCCGGCAATCATCACCACGGAAACATCGTAGGTCTCCAGGATCTCAGCCCACAGGCCCAGCGTCCGGAACTTCAAACCCTTGAAGTCCGCTGCCTTTTCCAGTGGCTTGTTGGAGTGACAGAAGAGCTCTGGCGCGCCGGGTTGCGTGCCAAGGATATAACCCCAGTCCTTGTACGCCTCATTCATGATCTCCATACCGCCGCCCTGGTACACCCATGCGATCAGGTCACTTGTGCTGGGGCCGGCCGGAAGGCCCGAAGAGCCCAGCAGGTACGTCACGTTTCCCATACGGCCAAGGTCCATCGGGGAGCTATTCGTCGCCATGTCGATGGCGCCGGTCTGGACTGCTGGCGTAGTCTCGTGTCGCGGCGTGAGTTCGCCCTCAGAGTACAGCGTGATGTCGAGCCTGCCTCCCGACGCTGCCCGGATTTGGTTGCAGAGGCGATCCAGCACGATGTACATCGACGCGTCTGGAGGACTGATATCCTGCCAGGCCAACTCGAACACCTCTTCTTCGGGTGCCGCGGGTGGGGGTTCCTCTTCTTCCTCTTCTTCTGGAGCAGCTTCCTCCTCTTCCTCCGCTGGTGGTGCGGCTTCAGGAGCGCAGCCGGCAAGAACCAGGCCTGTGATTACCGCCAGTGACAACACCAGCATCAGTACTTTCCTTGTCATCTAGTTACCTCCTTTTCAGATCCTTCACCCGTTCGGTGTTTGATGGACCGGTTCATTTGCCATCCCCCATAGGCACTACCCCCTTCACAGTAGCATCTTGGTACTTGAAAAAAATACCTATGGTACTCTACTGAATGGACTAACGGTTGTCAATAGGTCGAATTGCGTCATAGCTATTGTTACCGAAGGCGGTGTCGTTGCCTCAGAAATAGTGTTACCGAAAAGGAGGCGACATGACACGGGCCGGCATGGGAGGATACGTGGAGGCAGGGGGGGCTATAATGGGCAGAAGCTTTGAGCTGGCGTTCGGCTTCGCTACTTAGCCTGGATGCTGTGACCGACGACCATCCGAAGTCCAGGCGGTGCAATTCGCCGGGAGTAGTCCAGGCCGGTGTTGCCTGACTGTACAGAACGCCCTTATGTCCAAATAAGGGTCGCGCGCCTTTTGCAGCACGCCAAGCAGACCTGGGTGAACGTGAGCGATGGTTGTTGCACGAGGCTGTTCAGTTGAACCGCTTCAATACCTCGGCCCTCCAAATCCCTCCGTAACCAACGCCCCCTGTCTTATCCACTCGTCCATGCCGCTCCACTTGAACGGTCCATACAATGCCTGGGCGATATCGAGCCTGTCTCTCTGAGCACCTCCCAGCCATAGTTTCACTATCTTTATGTCTCTCATAATCTTCTCTATATGATAGTCGTAACTGTAACCATAGGAACCCAATAGCTCCATACCCCTCTCGGCACAGAAATCGGCGGCATCAGCGGCGAAGGAACGAGCCAGGGCGCATTTGCCCATCATTTCTGGCGACCAGGGTTCACCATATATCTCGGGGTGGGCGAGTTCCCAGGCGACGCTCAGCCCATAGGTCCTTGATACTTCGATGAACCTAAACATTTCGGCCAGGATCGAGGCAAAATAGGAGCGCTCTCTGACAGGCACGCCGGCTATCTCCCTGTTCCCCGTCCAGTTGAGTGCTATCTCCAGTATGGCCTCACAAGCTCCGGCGAGTCTAAGACCCGATATCAGCTTGGCAGCACCAATAAAATTGGCCCTGACCATATTGGCAGCCATACCCGGTTCTGTATCCATTATGTACCTCTTGGGGACCCTAACGTCCTCAAACCAGATTTCGCAGTTTCTCTCCGAGTAGGCGAAGCCCATCTTCTGATATGGCTTAGAGAAACTGAGTCCCTTGGCATCAGGAGGCACCTGTATCATCCTCAAGCCGTCTGCACCTTTGGCGGGGTCGCTTTGCGCCACAGTCCAGTATCCCATGATGCCCTTCAGGTACTTGCTCTTGAAATAGTCTGCGGGTCCTGAAGGGCCAGGCCACATCTTATGGCCATTGATTACTACATCGCCCCCCTCGAACCTAGCACTCGTCCGCATAGTTCTAAAGTCGAAAACCGGATCCTCAATGTTGGCTCCCCCAGAAGGCTCTGTCATAACCACGCATGCAGTGTAAGGTTCATCGCCTACAACCTGGGGGGCCATCTCCTCGAGCAGGTCATATCTCTTTGCCGCCAGTGCAAAAGAAACTGCCCACTGCACCTTGCCTGTCAAGACTGCCAGCGGTATTTCACCCCGGGCTAGCTCTAACTGAATCATGCCCCTGGCAACAGGAGATAATCCCAGCCCGCCATACTCCACCGGCATGTTCAATCTCTGCAAGCCCATCTTTACCAGCTGGGCATAATGCCTTTCGGCGGTATCCCTAGCCAGCTGTTCATCCTTATGCCACCCTCCCTCGAGATTGGGCCGATCAGGTATTATCTCCTTATCGACATACTCCCTGATCCCTTTGGCGACCTGTATGTCTTCGTCAGTGCAGAATGCCTTCGGATATTTGTATTCCGGATCAAACATCCTGTATTTCCCAAATTTACTTCCAGATAAAAGCATCGCGACCTCCTTTTCTTGATTGATGATTAGATAAGGACATGGCCAGGTTGCCAATCAACGAATCGACTTCTGAAGCCGACATCTCCTATTTCAATGCACAATGACGCATCCCGTGCAGTTATCGCTGGTGTCAACAGTATATCCATGTGGTCATCTAGGTTGAGAGCTGATGTGCGGGGCTAATTGTACTACATCCAGTGATTTGTTTGGAAGAGGGTGTACTTTAACTGCATGATAATCAGTGTTGACCGAACTGGCGTTGTTGTCTCAGAAAGAGTGTTACCGAAAAGGAGACGACGTGACGCGGGCCAGCATACGAGAATACGTTGAGACAGTGCAGGGGCGATATTCTCTGGCAACAAAGAAGGAGAAAGGCAGGATTTTGGACGAGTTCACCAAGGTTACTGCCTGTCATCGCAAGGCGGCTATCCGGCTATTGCGTGGCGGGAATCAGCCGAGGAGGAATAGAAGGCGTGGACGGCCCCGGCTGTATGGAGTTGCTGTGGCTGAAGCACTGAGGGTG